>DASVHB010000702.1:0-4140 GCA_036379195.1 Pirellulales bacterium | reverse complement strand
GCCGAGATCGGCAGCGCGCCGCCGATCACCCCCCACCTGGCTACTGGCCCGCGTCGCGTCGCGGATCTCTGGCTCATCGCCAGCGTTTCTTCGCGCTGCTTGCCATGCGGAAGCATGTCGCGTCGGCTCGCCGAATCATTCGCTCGACCGAGGCAAGCTCGGTCGGGGCGAAGACGAGCGGGCCGATCGCCTTTAGCCTGTCAATCACCGCTCGCCGGGCACAAGGCCCGGACGGGGCGAATAACGCACGTTCGCGCCTTGGTTCCAGCGGGTACGGACGAAGAACTCATTGGAGTTTACGAGTGCCTCGCTAAAAGTTACGACACCGGCGATCGTCTAGCCGCGTCGCGCCACGACGAACATCAACCATGACGCCCGTATTCCTCGATACCGTCGGGCTGGTTGCCATCTGGAATCGATAGCATTCACGAACGACCGGCATTTCCAAGCCGCTGGCTTCGTGACGCTTTTCTGATCTCCTCCCGCGGCAGCGGCGCGAGCTGAGCAACGCACGTTCACGGTAATCGAGCCTGATCGCGCCGCCCGCGAGCGGCGCGCACCGACAACGACTTTCTGTTTGCGAAGCTGCTATCACGAATACGTCAAATCAGCGACGTGGCCGAGTTGCGCGCCTGGTCAGAATCATCAAGAAGGCGAAGGCACCGGGCGACGTGCGCCGGCACTTGGGCTAGCTGCGTATTTTCGCGTCAACACACCGGCGCCACTGGACGGCCTGGGAAGGCCATCCTCCCCGATCACGTGAAAATGTCTCATCCCCGCCCGCGTGCGGTATAATCACAACGTCGGGCCGATGCTCCAGGGGGCGAATTCTTCTTCGCCGACGCCCAACGCTTCGCTCTTGGTTTTTGCGCCGCTGGCGACTTCCAAAACGTACTCGAAGATTCGCCGGCCCACTTCTTCTACCGGCGTGCCGTCAAGAATCACGCCCGCGTCAATGTCCATGTCGTCGATCATCCGCTCGTACATCGGCGTGTTGGTGGCGATCTTGATGGAGGGCGAGGGCTTGCAGCCGAAGCAGCTTCCGCGGCCGGTGGTGAAAGCCACCATGTTGCAGCCGCCGGCCACAAGGCCGGTGACGCTCACGGGGTCGAAGCCCGGCGTATCCATAAAGACAAAGCCCTTGCTCGTGATCGGCTCGCCGTAGAGATACACGCCCGCGAGCGCCGTCGCCCCGGCCTTGGTCACCGCGCCGAGCGATTTTTCGTAGATTGTTGTAAGCCCGCCTTCCTTGTTGCCCTGCGAGGGGTTGTTGTCGAGCACCGTGCCGAACATGGCCGCGTAGCGCTCCCACCAGCGGATGCGATCGACGAGCTTCTCGCCGATGGCCCGCGAGCGCGAGCGCCGCGTGAGCAAGTGCTCGGCGCCGTACACTTCGGAGGTTTCGGCCAGTACGGCCGTGCCGCCGGCGGCCACGAGCAGATCGCAGGCCACGCCCAAGGCGGGATTGGCGGTGATGCCGGAGTTGCCGTCGGAGCCGCCGCAGTTCAAGCCCAGCACGATCTCACTGGCCGGAATGCTCTCGCGCCGCACCTCGTTGACCGCCGGCAGCATCTTCATGATCTCGCGGTGGGCGGCTTCAATGGTTTTGGAGGTGCCGCCGCAATCTTGCATGCTCAGCACCGGCGGTCGCTTGCGCTCCTGCGCGTTGATCTGCACCAGCCCGCCATGATCGACCAGGTAGGGCAACGACGCCGTTTCGCAACCCAGCCCGATCAAGATGTAACCGCCGACATTCGGGTGCTTAGCGAAGCCGGCCATCGTCCGCGCAAGTTGCTGATGGTCTTCGCCGGCGAACTGCATTCCGCAGCCCCCTTTGTGGGTCAGCGGCAGAATGCCATCGACATTGGCAAAATCCTTCAGCAGCGCTTGGTCGAAACGCTGAGCCACGTACTTGCTCACCGACGCCGAACAATTGACGTTGGAGATGATGGCAATGTAATTGCGCGTGCCGGCCCGGCCGTCGGCGCGGCGGTAGCCTTGAAAAGTGCGGCCTATGATCGGGGCCGGGTCGGCGGGAATCTCGGTGGCGTATTCATAATCGCGCGAGAAGGCGCCCGCCTCGACGTTGTGCGTGTGGACCCAGTCGCCCGGTTCAATGGTTTCGGTGGCGAAACCGATCGTCTGGCCATAACGAAAAACGCGCCCACCGCGTTCGATCTTCGTCAAAGCCACTTTGTGTCCCAGGGGTACGTTGCCCGAAAGTCGCACGCTTTTGCCGCCGGCGTCAACCTGCCTACCGGTGGCCAGGTTGCGCGTCGTAATGCAAACATTGTCGGCCGGATGCAAATGCACCACTACTGTGCTGGTATTGGAAACAACTGACATGGGGGAAATGGAGTGCGTAAGGAAGGTAAAGGTTAGCCAGCTTACCTGGTATCACGTGGGCGCCGCAATCTTGTTTGGAAATTTATGGCGTGGCCTGCTGGCAATGTTGGTTGACACCGCTATGATGAATTTTTCCCGCCGCCGAGTCGGTGTCAATACACAAGGAAGTTCAACCGATGATTGCAGAGCTCAAGCGACCTACCACTCCCATTCCACTGAACCACGTTCGCGTGCTGGTTGTCGAAGACCATCCCGACTGCGCCGACCTGCTCAGGCACACGCTCAGCCGCTGGGGCTGCGATGCGCGAATCTGCCAGACGGGGGCGGAAGCCTTGGACGAGGCCACGAATTACTTGCCGCATGTCGCGTTGGTCGATTTGAACTTGCCCGACGCTGACGGCTGCGACCTGGGGCGCTCGTTGCGTCAGCAGCCGGGGCTGGATTCGATGTCGCTGGTGGCGATCACCGGATATGGCGCGGAAGAAGATCGCCGCCGTTCCAGCGACGCCGGCTTCGACTTGCACCTGCTCAAGCCGTTTCGGCCCGACGTGCTGCACTCGCTGCTGAGCCGCGTCGAACAATCGGCCTGGTGATGGGTTCTGGGCTAGCGACTGCCGCCGCCAATCCGACATTGAAGGTGTGAGATCCACGAGTTATTCATTTACGTCAACCGGGCTGACGATCTCCAGCAGTTCAATAGCGGGCACGTCGTTGCACTCGATCATGGCGGTGCGCCCGTAGGTGATTGTTTGCGGCGCGTGCTGGAAGTGCCGGCTTAGCTCTGCGGCCAGTTCCACGCGGCGCAAGGAAAAAAGCTGCACGCGGCGGTGGACATCGTGTTCGATGAGAACGCGGCCCAAGGGCGTTTGCTCGCCTCGAATTCGATCTTGCGCTTCCGCCGGCAAGTAGGCTAGGTTGACTCGCATGATGCCATATTGAACCACCACAGCGTCGGATTGGCGGACCAACAGAATCTCACGGGCGTAATGCGATTCGGTCGTGTGGCGTTTCAAGACACGCACGTCCACCGGGCAACCGTGATATTCTTCCACCGTGACCGTCATGTGATCGTTGTGCGCTAGCAATCGCCGATAGGGCTGCGGTATCGTTTCAACACTGACCTCGCTGAAGCGGCCAAGCGCCTCGCGCGACGGATAAAACAGACCTGTCAGCGTTTGCAGGTCGGGAATGATGGGGTAGTCGGCGCTGGACATCAATCGGAGGGCAAGTCGGCTCGGGCGGGGTTTGCAAGTATAAGCGACACGTAAGCCGCTGTCGAGAAACCCCCATGTACAGTGCCGCCATTCGGACCTCAGCGGCCGGCCCAACCGCCTGGCGGGCCGCCTTATGCGATGCCAATAGACGCGAATGGCACATTTCCTGCGGCAGCACATCGATGGCGCGACGGGGAGAGACCTGAGTTACAGTACGTTGTGCGTTCCTGTGCGAATTAGACCCGAGAAGCGCGCTATTCGGCACACGAGAACTGCCACGTCGCGTGGCCATTGACAAGACGTATCGGTTGTCAAAACTGAGGAAGTAATTCAACCGGCACTCGCTTTGCTAGTCATAGCGCTGCCTCCGCAAAACGAAGAACCAGGAGTTAGCAATGACACCACTCAGCGGGAATTCGTCGGACAATCAACAGCACGATTTCTTTCAAGCCTTCGATACCTTTGAATCGGGGAGCGGGCGAGTCGGTATTTACCGGCTTTCGCGCCTGGAAGAACAGGGCCTCTGCCGCGTGGCCGACTTGCCCTCCGATTGATGTCCAGCGCCGACTACCCCATCATT
>DASVHB010000701.1:0-4291 GCA_036379195.1 Pirellulales bacterium | reverse complement strand
ACCCGCACTATGTGACCGACATTCACGCCACGGTGCTTCACCAGCTTGGTCTCGACCCGCGCCGGCTCGAAGTGCCCGGCCGCCGCCGATTGGAAATGGATTTGGGTAAGCCAATCACCGAAATCATTGCTTAGGGCAACTCAACCATGAGCAGCCCGACGCCCTATTTCGGCGCACTAGGAGAGGAAGTCGATCCGAGGAGATACCGAGCGATGCCGGAGTCGAACCGAACGCCGAAATTGATCTTTGAAAATGGATCAGGTAAATAGATATCGCGTGACGTGAAAGAACACGGGGGCCGCGAAGCAGGTCGAATCAATCCGATCGAGCACGCCCCCGTGCCCTTCGATCAGCGTGCCGTAGTCTTTCACGCCGCGATCTCGTTTGATGGCCGACATGGTCATGCTGCCGGCGAAGCCCATCGTCGTAATCAACATCGACATGGCCGCGGCCTGCAGGGGATCGAAGGGAGTGGCCAGCCACATCAAGGTGCCAAACAGTGTGGCGCAGCCGACGCCTCCGAGAAACCCTTCCCAGGTGCGGCTGGCGCTGATCGCCGGCGCGATCACGTGCTTGCCGATCAACCGCTCGCACAAATACCGAAAAGCGTCGCCCAGCGTCACCACGAGCAAGAAGAAGAAGAGCAGCCGGGCGTTCTGTCCGCCGTAGCGGCCCTGCTTGACCGCGGCTTTGGCTTGCTCCAGCCTTTTGCTCGCCGCCGATGTGGGCTTTCCTGCTTCGGTCTCGGCTGGCGTTGATTGCGCGGACGTGGCCTGCGCGATGTCCAAGTAGAGAATGGCCGGGGCATAGCTGAGGCAATAGACGCAAATCATCAGGCCGGCTTGAATCTTTGCGCAGCGTTCGAGATAGCGTTTGTAATCGCCGGCCAACGCAATACGGGCCGGGATGAACAAAAATGCGTACACCGGAATCAACACGCTGTAAAGCTGGTAGCGGTTGATGCCAATCAGCACGTATTGCAGCGGCGTGAACAAGAAAAAGACCCAAAACAGCGCGCGGTGATCGGCCATGCGGGTGGGGGTGAGCGTGATGAACTCGCGCAGCGCCCAGAATGACAACAAACCGAACAACACGACGGTGGCTTCGCGCCCCAGCCAGAAGGCGGCCAGCAGCACGGCGCACAGCAGCCACCACGCGCGGATGCGCAGATTAAACTGCTCGATGGCGGCGGGGTTCAGCCCCATGTCGACCTGCCGCCGCAGCAATTGCCCGACGCCGGTGGCCGCGGTCAACAGCGCGAACACTCCGCCGACGAGTCCGAACGTGGCCAGGTCCATCAGATACATGGCGGAGCACCTCAGGGCCGCTTCGCGCTTTTGATCGAGTCTGGCTTGGCGCCCGACCGCAAGGGAATGGTCACCAGCAGCGCGGGCGGCGTGCCGGCCTTCGCGGCCGACAGCGCCAGCGTGCTCATCTGGCGATCGCGAGGCGGCTCTTCCAGCACCGCCGCCGCCGCGCCGGCTTGCTTCCATTCGGCAGAGACTTTGGACAACGCCCCCTCGTCGATCGCGCCGCGAAAACGAATCGCGCGCGACTGGCGGTCTTCGAGCATCTTGAGCCGGCTTTGCGACCGCGCACGCAGCTCGCCTTGCGTCACGCGCTCTTCGGGCGTGAGCTTGTTCTCCATTTTCTTGCACACCAGATCGCACATCGCCGCCAGGTCGTCGTCCGGATTGCTCAAGGCAACCACGGTCAATTCGTCTTCGCCCGATTTGCTGTCGAATTCAAACACGCTGCCGTCGGTGGGCAGCTCCACCGGCTGGCCTTGCTTGGCGAGCCACGGCGTATTGCGATCGGCGGGCAGCAAGCAATGACGTCGCCCCGTGGCGTCTTCGTAAAAAATGTAGAGATAGAGGCCGCTCAATGGTTGAATGCGAACGCGAATTTTGTCGCCGGGGCCAAACGAATAAGAGGCTGGGTTCACCGCTTGCTCGATGCCCTCTTTGTACAATAACACCGAGTACTCCAGCGCGATGACCTGGTCGAGTTCGGCAGGCAACCCCGGCACGATGGGATGCTCTTCCGCCGGCTTGCCCGGACTCAGCGTGCGCCGCACCGCTTCGCGGAACGAAGACTCGGCGGCCGGCGCCGCCGCGCTCGCACCGGACACCAACACGGCAACCAACATACACCGCGCGATACTTAAGCTAATGCTCATGCCTGGCTCCCGGCCACGCCGCCGCCGCATAAGAAGGTAGAGAAGAGAATGCCGCCGCCGGACGACATGACTGCCATCATACCATCACGCCCGCCGGGCGCGGAGTCATTCGGACGCTAAATTGCCGGTTATTTTCCACGACGCTCGCCCCTGCGAGCTTGCAAATTCGTAATCGTTGTGGCTCGACTACAATCGAAGCCGGTTTGGGAAATCATCAACGATTGAGCGAGGTTCATGTGGCATGGGAGGTCTTCGCGGCGGGCATCCTCACGGGGCTGGCGCCGCTGATGGTGATGATCGGCATGGTTATGCTGGCGGTAGGCATTGTACGGATTCGCGTGCGATGGCTGGCCGCCGCCGCGGCGTTGTGGCTCATCGCGACGTTGGTGCTCTTACTTGCCGACGACGAGCCGTGGCAAATCATCGAAGTCGTCAGTGTGCGGGTTCGGGCGATCGACGCGACGACCGGTCGAGCGGTGACGCCTGACAGCGCACGCATCGAAGGAGCCGACGGAGAGCCGCATTCGGTCAGCACTGTCCACCGCAACGCGGTCGTCGTCGTTTCGGCCGTCGTTGCGGCCGAGGGCACAGGATCGATCAGCCGCTGGCTACGGGGAAATGCCGCGGCAACGGTGAACGCCTACCAACTCGTCGTGGAGGCCGAGGGCTACCGGATTTCGAAAACGCCGCTCGCTCAATTGCTGCCCCGCGACTGGCCGCTGAACTCGCCCGAAGGGATCGTCGAAATTGGCCTCGAACGGGCCACAGGACGAGCGGATTTTGGATCTTAGGTTTTTGGATTTTCGACTGCTTGATGAACCTATCGACGACTCGCCTGACGTGTCGCCGTAATATACCGGCCTGGGTTTCTTTTGAACTGCCGGAAGCTCGCTTCGCTGCTGAACAGGTAAATGCGATTCTCAAAAAACGCCCCAAATTCGCGTTTTCCGGTCAGTTCCTGCCGGCGATCGAAGGCCAGCACCGGATCGAGACCGTTCATCACCGGCGCGTAACGGTCGGGAGCCGCGAGGAACGCTTGCTGCTCCGACGGGCCGACAAACAAATACGTCCGCCCGCGATGGATCGCTCCCCAACGTGCATCGCCGGCCAGCCATTTCTTTTTGGCAACCAGCGTCACCGCGCAATAGCCATCCAAGGCCAGGGGCGGATTGCCGGTGGCGACATCCGGAGCATCTTGCAGGTCAGGGGGCGCCACCGGCGAATCGCTCGTTCCGGCCGCCTCAGCGAGCGCCGCGACGGCGTGCGGAGATGATTCCATCGCTCCCACCATCGTCTCCGCTGGCCTGGCGGTCGTCGGTTGGCCCGCGCTGCGAGCATTGACCGCTGCGGCCGGTCCGCCGCCAGTCGCCAGTTCGGCGGGCGGTTGCACCATCGACGCCAGCCGGTTCATATGCTCGACATAAGCCCCCGCCGATGCCGGCACGGGAAAGACTTTGTAGACAAGTTGCCCCCGGGCAGTGGTGATGACGTCGGTCGGCACCTTTTCGATACCGTACTTTTTGGCCGTGGCCGGATCTTTCTGCGGGTCGACTTTTACCGCCACATAGTTCGCCACCAGCGCCCCGCCAAAGCCCGGTTGCTTGAACACCTGGTGTTCGAGCCTTTGGCAGGGCGGACACCACGGACCGCCGAAGTGAATCAGCACCAACTTGTGCGTCTGCTGGGCAAGCCTTTGGGCCGTGGGCAGGTCGTCTTCCCACCGCAGGCCCTCGCCCGAAGCCCCGGCCGGCAGGCTCACGAATGTCACCAGCCCCATCCAGATCAGCAAGCATTTGGCGGTCATCGGATCAGAACAAATCCCGAAATGGTGAAAGTGGGGCCTTTTGAGTGTTGTATCGGAACGAGCGGCCGAGAATGTTGCGACAATTCGGCCGGGTTTGCCGCTTCGGCGGATGGGCCCGGCGGTCGAGGCAAAATATGCTCGCCGCCGCCGTTTTCGCCAAAAGATCGCTTGACACGGTGCCGAATCTAGTTATGATTTTCATAGTTTTACGCCATTGCCTGGCAGAACAGGCACCGTCACTCGGGCGGCGTTGGACCGCCGGAGTGCCTCCGAAAAAGCCCCTCAACCAAGGGGCCTGTTTGATTCGG
>DASVHB010000700.1:0-10430 GCA_036379195.1 Pirellulales bacterium | reverse complement strand
TGTCGTTCCATACCTTATCCCTGAGTTCGTCCTTGAACACGTTTGGGGCCCTCCTGGCTAAGTTGTTGTGCAAAAACAAATTAGGCCAGAGAGGGCCCTTTTAAATCAAGATCAAGCTTAGTGCCATTGGGGCAAGCCCGGCGGTGGCGAGCGTAGAATGTCATTAAGGGTTTATGCGATGGAACCACGACCATTCCCACCGGATCGAGCAGACGCCGACGATGAGATGCTTGAGTTCCGGCGGCAGAGCTTAAAAGACGCAGATGGCGGAAGGCTTATCCCGGCGCGTGAAGCCATCGCATCTCTTGGCAAGCGACGGAAGCAATCGGATGCGGCAAACTGCGGCAAGAAAAGCGATGAAGAATAACCATGTGCGGCATCGTCGGACTCCTCCTGAAAGACCGTTCGGCTTCGCCGCCGTTGGGCGAGCTGCTGGTGCCGATGTTCGACTGCATGGCCGAGCGCGGTCCCGATTCGGCCGGCTTGGCGGTGTTTGGTGCGCCTCTTCCAGAAAGTTCGCGGCGGTATTCTCTCTTTGCGCCCGATAAGAGTTACGACTGGCTAAGTTTTACATCGCGATTGAGTAAAGCGATTCAGTTCAAATGCGGCGTCGCTTTCAACGAGAACCACGCAACGATTGGTACGGACGCGGATGTAACGGTCGTCAGCAAGTGGTTGACCGAAAACGAGCCGGCGTTGCACCTGCTTTCGGCGGGGCGCTCGATCGATGTCTACAAAGACGAAGGGCACCCGCTCGAAATCGCCCGGCGATATCGCTTCTCGGCGCTGTCCGGCACGCACTGCGTGGGGCATACGCGGATGGCCACCGAGTCGGCGGTGTCGCCGGCCCATGCCCACCCCTTTACCGCCGGCGAAGATTTTTGCCTGGTTCACAACGGCTCGCTTTCGAATCCCTACATGCTCCGCCGCAAGCTTGAGCGCCATGGGCTGATCTTCGAGACCGACAACGACACCGAGGCAGCCTGCCGCTTCATCGAGTGGCGCTTGCGACAAGGCGATTCGATTCACCAGGCGCTCGAAGCGTCGCTGCGCGAGCTCGACGGCTTTTATACGCTCTTGATCGCCACGGCACACGAAATGACGCTCGTGCGCGACGCCTTTGCCTGCAAGCCCGCCGTCGTGGCCGAGACCGACCAATATGTGGCCATCTCGTCGGAGTTCCGCTCGCTGGCCCATCTGCCGGGCGTGGCGGACGCCCACATCTTCGAGCCGCTGCCCGAGGAAATCTACACATGGAGCGTATAACGCCGGCCGGGGGTGTGCTGACGTTCGACCTGGCCCGCACCAGTGTGCGCGAGCTGAACCAGTTTTTGCACCACGAGCTGCGGCAGTCGGGCGCTCGGCGGGTCGAGATTCTCAACCCTCGCGGACAACACAACCTGGCCGTCGGGCTGGATGCGCCGGTGCAAGTCGACATTCGCGGCCACGCCGGCTACTTTATCGCCGGCATGAACAAGCAGGCCCAGGTCACGGTGCATGGCAGCGTCGGCTGGAGCGTGGCCGAGAACATCATGTCGGGCGTGGTGCGCGTGCGCGGCAATGCCTCAGAGTGTGCCGCCGCCTCGGGCCACGGCGGACTGGTGGTGATCGAAGGCAACGCGTCGAGCCGCTGCGGCATCTCGCTGAAGGGGGCCGACGTGGTGGTGGGCGGCAGCGTGGGGCATGTTTCGGCCTTCATGGCGCAGGCAGGCCGACTGGTCGTCTGCGGCGACGCCGGCGCCGGCCTGGGCGATTCGCTCTACGAGGCTGTTATCTATGTGCGGGGCAAAATTCATAGTCTGGGCGCCGACGCCCGCGAGGAAGCGATGACCGAGGCCGATGTTTCGCAGCTTGATGAGCTGTTGGTAGCTGCCCAGATTGACTGTTCCGCTGGTGAGTTTAAGCGCGTCGCCTCTGCCCGGACGTTGTATCATTGGCATTCGGACCTTTCGCCGATGCACTACTCATGAGCCTCGAAGAAAGCTACACCTTCAACCGCCACGCCCTGGCGTACATCCAACATGCCGCCGAGCAGGGGCTGTACGAGATTCGCGGGCTGGGCGCCAAGCGGTCGCTGCCGACCTTCGACGACCTGGTGCTGCTCACCGCGTCGCTATCGCGCTATCCGCTGGAAGGCTATCGCGAACGCTGCCTCACCAAAACCGTGCTTGGCACGCGGCACGCCAAGAAACCGGTCGAGCTGGAAATCCCCGTCACCATCGCGGGCATGAGCTTTGGCGCGCTGTCGGCGCACTCGAAAGAAGCGATTGGCAGGGCGGCCACCGCCGTTGGCACGTCGACCACCACGGGCGACGGCGGCATGACGCCCGAAGAACGGCAGTCGTCGAAGACGCTCGTCTATCAGTGCCTGCCTTCTCGCTACGGCTTCAACCCCGACGACCTGCGCCAGGCTGACGCCATTGAGTTGGTGATTGGCCAAGGCGCCAAACCGGGCGGCGGCGGCATGCTGCTGGGGCAAAAGATCAGCCCGCGCGTGGCCGAGATGCGCACACTGCCGCCGGGCATCGACCAGCGTTCGGCCTGCCGGCATCCCGATTGGACTGGTCCCGATGACCTTGCCATCAAGATCCTGGAGCTGCGCGAAATCACCGACTGGCAGGTGCCGATCTACGTGAAGATGGGCGCCGCGCGCGTGGCCAACGATGTGAAGCTGGCGGTCAAGTCGGGAGCCGACGTGGTGGTGATCGACGGCATGCAAGGCGGCACCGCGGCCACGCAGCAGGTGTTCATCGAGCACGCCGGCATTCCCACCTTGGCGGCGCTGCGGCTGGCCGTCGAGGCGCTGGAAGAAATGAAGCTGGTCGGCGAGGTGCAGTTAATCATCTCGGGCGGCATCCGCACTGGGGCCGACGTGGCCAAGGCGCTGGCCATGGGGGCCGACGCCGTGGCGCTGGGGCAGGGCGTACTGATGGCGCTGGGTTGCAACGCCGACTACTACGTGCAAGACGACCGGCGTATCGACGCCACCGGCGATTACCATCGGCTGGGCACGGCGCCGGGCTTTTGCCATCATTGCCACACCGGTCAGTGCCCCGTGGGCATCACCACCCAGGATCCGCTGCTGGAAACTCGGCTGGCTCCTGAGGATGGCGCGCGGCGGCTGCGCAACTATCTGAATGTGTTGACGCTGGAGTTGACCACGCTTGCCCGAGCCTGTGGCAAATCGAACGTGCACCACCTGGAGCGCGAAGACCTGGTGGCTCTGACCGTCGAAGCCGCCGCCATGGCCAAGCTGCCGCTGGCCGGCACCGACTGGGTGCCCGGCGCTTAAACCTCGGAAAATTTTGCCCGGAAGGCCCGTTTTATTGATTGAAACCGGCGGGCAAAGCGGTACAATCGGCGGCGTTCGTTGGATCGCACACTACGTTGTTCCGCCCCAGGAGTCGCTTTCCCATGCAGGACCACGAGCACCCGCAGCGGCCTGATTCAGGCTTCAGCCGCCGGGCTTTTTTGCGTGGCTCGGGCGCGGCAGCCGCCGCCACCGCCCTGGCCACCGGCCCCGGTCTGGCCGATGCCGCCCAGAATCAAAACGCCCAAAAAACCGCCGTCGTCAGCGGTAAAGGCACCCAGCAAATCAAGCTGACCGTCAACGGCAAATCGCACCAGGTCGAAGTCGAGACGCGCAGCACGCTGCTCGATGTGCTGCGTTATCAGCTCGACCTGACCGGCGCCAAGCCCGTCAGCATCGACGAAACCAGCGGCGCTTGCACCGTGATCGTCGATGGCAAGCCGGTGAGTGCCAACACGCTGCTGGCCGTGGCCTGCGTGGGCAAACGCATTCAAACCGTCGAAAGCCTCGGCGGCGAGCGGCCCGACGCCGTGGCCACCGCCTTCGTACACAACGACGCCATGCAGTGCGGCTTTTGCACGCCGGGCTTCGTGGTGGCGGTGCGGGCGTTTTTGGATAAAAATCCCCGTGCCACCGAAGCCGAGATTCGCAAGGGCCTCAACGGCAACATCTGCCGCTGCGGCACTTACGCCAACGTGATTGAAGCCGCCCTCGAAGTCGTGAAAGGAGGCAAGAAGTGATCTCCTACAACTGGCCCAAATACGGCGAATCGTCGGTCATCGGCAAAGAGCACGACCGCATCGACGGCCTCGACAAGGCCACCGGCGCCGCCAAATACACCTACGACATCAATCTCGAAGGGATGCTCTTCGCCAAGATGTTGGGCTCGCCGCACGCCCACTGCCGCATCAAGTCGATCGATACCGCGGCGGCCGAAAAAATGCCCGGCGTCCGCGCGGTGAAAACCCTCAAAGAGCCGGGCAACGAAATCCGCTGGCAGGGCGACGCCCTGGCCGTCGTGGCCGCCGACACCGAGGCCGCGGCAGCCGCAGCCTTGGAAAAGATCAAGGTCGAGTACGAGATGCTCGACGTCTTTGTCGACGACCAGGATCTCGAAGCCGCCGAAGAAGCCAAACGCACCAACGGCGCCGGCGAAGATATTCACGTCGAGATGGAACCTGACCCCGACGTGGATGAGGACGAATTCAACGTCATGGAACTCGAGCGGCAGTTCAAAGAAGCCGCGGCGGTGGTCGAAGGCCATTACGGCATCTCGGTCATCACGCACATGTGCCTCGAGCCGCACGGCTCGACCTGCGTTTGGGACGGCGACAAGCTGATCGCCTATCTTTCGACGCAGAACGTGTCGGGCACCGCGGCTCAATTCGCCACGCCGCTGTCGATCACCGCCGGCGACGTGACGGTGAAGTGCGATTTCATCGGCGGCGGATTCGGCAGCAAGTTCGCCGCCGACGCCTGGGGCGTCACCTGTGCCCAATTGGCCAAAGAAACCGGCCGCCCCGTCAAGCTCATGCTTGACCGCGATCAGGAGCTGAAGGTGGCCGGCTGCCGCCCGTCGGGCTTTATCAAAGTACGTATCGGCGCCGACAAGGATGGCCTGGTCACCTGCTGGGATTCGACTCACTGGGGCACGGGCGGACCCAAAGACAACGGCGGTGTGAACAAAGGCACCATTCCCTATGTAATGGTTCCCAAGAATTATCGCCGCAAACAGATCGCGGTGATGACCAACACCGGCGAAGACCGGGCTTGGCGGGCGCCCAATCATCCCCAGGCCTGTGCCATGAGCCAGACCGCGCTAGACGACATCGCCGCCAAGCTGGGGCTAGACAGCTACGAGGTGTTTTTGAAAAACCTCGACAACGCCACGCCCAAGAAGCTCGGTCAAAGCATGGCCGAGACCTACCGCGAGCAAATGAAGATCGCGGCCAAGCTGATGGATTGGCAAAGCAAGTGGCACCCGCACGGCAAGGGCCAGGCCAAGGGAGACGTGGTCACCGGCTTGGGCATGGCCTTGCACACTTGGGGCGGTGGCGCGGCGAATTCGAACTGCCTGGTCAAGGTACATCCAGACGGCGCGGTCGAGGCTTACCTCGGCAGCCAAGACCTGGGCACTGGTACCCGGACGGTGATTGCCAGCGTGATTGCCGAAACCTTTGGCTTGCCGCTGTCGGCAGTCAAGGTAAACATCGGCAGCTCTGCTTATCCGGTCAGCAATCCCTCCGGAGGAAGCATCACCGTGGGCAGCGTGAGCGAATCGAGCCGCCGTGCATCGCAAGAGGCGTTGGAGGGAATCTTCGACAAGGTCGGCAAAAAGCTGGGGGTCGAAGTCAGTTCACTCGAAGCGCGCGATGGCCGTATCCGCGTGAAGGACGACAAAGACAATAGCCTCTCTTGGCAAGAGGCCTGCCGGCTGCTGGGCATGAATCCGTTGGAAGTGACCGGCAAGTATGAACCGGGCAAGACCAAGACCACGCTCTCCAGCTCGCAGGTGGGCGGCGTGCAGATGGCCGAGGTGGCCGTCGATCGCCGCACCGGCGTGGTCAAGATGAAAAAGTTCGTGGCCGTGCAAGACATGGGCCTGGTCATCAATCCCAAGACAGCCAAAAGCCAGATGTATGGTGCGGTAATCATGGGCATCGCTTATTCGTTGTTCGAAGAGCGAATCATGGACCGCAAGACCGGGGCCTTCGTGAATGCCGAACTGGCCGACTACAAGCTGCCGCGGTTGGGCGACATCGGCGAGATTATTGTCGAGATTTATCAACCGGAAAGCGAATACGAGCGCGGCGTGGTGGGCCTGGGCGAGCCGCCGGTCATCAGTCCCGGCGCGGCCATCTCCAACGCCGTCTGCAATGCCCTGGGCGTGCGGGTGCCGGTACTGCCGCTGACGCCCAAACGTGTGCTCGATGCTCTGAAAGGAGGGAAGGCCTAATGAAAGCGTTTGACTATGCCGCGCCTACGTGCGAGGCCGATGTGCTGGAGCTTCTCTCCGGCGAGCCGGGCGAGACCGAGATCCTGGCTGGCGGCACCGACCTGGTGCCGCTGATGAAGAAGATGCTGGCCACGCCCGACCGCGTGGTGAACATCATGGAGGTGTCGTCGCTGCGCGGCGTCTCGGCCGATTCGCAGGGCGTAACCATCGGCGCTACCACCACGCTCGACGATCTGCTGGCCGCGCCCGAGCTGGACGACTATCCCGCCATCAAGCAGGCCATCGAGGGCATCAGCAGCATGCAGTTGCAGGCCCAGGGAACGATCGGTGGCGAGCTCTGCCAGCGGCCCCGTTGCTGGTATTTCCGCAATGGCTATGGATTGTTGGCCGATCGCGGCCGGCTGGTGGCCGAGGGCGACAGCCGCTATCACGCGATCTTTGGCAACGAGGGACCGGCCAAGTTCGTGCATGCGTCGCGGCTGGCCCCGGCATTGGTCGCATTGGGTGCGAAGCTGCGCATTGTCGGTCCCACCGAAGACGATGAGGTCGCGCTTTCGATCGAAGAATTCTTCCGCACGCCGCGACACGAATCGCAGCGCGAGCATGTGCTTTCCGCCAATCAGTTGCTCACGCACATCATTTTGCCGCCGGCTTCGGGCGTGGCCAACGCCACCTACGAAGTGCGGCATGGCGAAGGGCCCGATTATCCGCTGGCCGCGGCGGCGGCTGCCGTGCGCATCGACGGCGGTCTGGTGACCGGCGCGAACATCGTGCTCGGGCATGTGGCGCCGACACCGTGGATCGCCCTGCGTGCGGCTGAGTCGATTTTTGGCTGGCCCATCAACGAGCAGACGGCTCGTGCCGCCGGCGAGGCCGCCGTGGCCGACGCCACGCCGCTGAAAGACAACGGTTACAAAGTGCAGTTGGCCGCCGTGGCCGTCGAGCGCGCCCTGTTGCGGGCAGCCGGTTTCGAGACAGGAGGATTTGAATGAACCCCACCCCATCGCAGGTCGCCGAGCAATCGGCCGCCGCAGCATCTTCCGCCAGTGAACCGTTTTCGCAACCCGCCGCTTCGTCGGCCAGCTCGTCCGCCTGCCGGCATCTGCTCTCGAAGGGCATGTTCGTATCGGGCATGGTCGATCCCGCCGAGATCGGCATGGGCGATGGCCACTGCTGGTGCAACAAGACGCAAAACGCCCTTGGGCCCGACGACGGTCTGGTGGCCCGCCTCAAGTGCATTCTCGGCCGCCGCTGCTACGAGCCGCGCTAGCCCGGATTATTCATCAGCCCACACGTCTAACATTAGCGCGGAGCGAAAGGCGACAATGGTGGGACTCGCTGCGCTCGGCCCACCGTACGCCGCTCTGATCGGTTTTGCCAGACAATTTCGGCAAAATGCTAGTTCGGGAAATGTGCCCCGGTGGCTGGTACGAACGTCGTCCTACGATTTGCCGGGCTTCTTCTTCAGTTCTTGCTCGACCTTGCTTACCACTTCCTCCGACTCCGGCTCGATCTTGGGGGCGAAGCGGGCGACGATTTTGCCGTCGCGGTCGACCAAGAATTTCTCGAAGTTCCAGGTGATATCGCCCGCGAAATGGGGATCGGTCTCTTTGGAGGTCAGGAACTGATAGAGCGGGCATTGCCCCTCGCCCTTCACCACGACCTTGGAAAACATGTCGAACTTCACGCCGTAGTTGTCTTTGCAGAACTCGGCGATTTCTTCGTTGCTGCCCGGCTCTTGCTGGCCGAACTCGTTGGCCGGAAAGCCCAGAATGGCCAAGCCTTGATCGGCATATTTTTCGTGCAGGGCTTCGAGTCCCTCGTACTGCGGCGTCAGGCCGCACTGGCTGGCCGTGTTGACAATCAGCACCACCTTGCCCTTGTATTTCGAGAGATCGACTTCCTTGCCCTTGAGGCTCTTCATTTTGAAATTCAGGACGCTCGGCATTCGTTCGGCTCCTTTCTCAGCGGCCCGCACGGCAACGGTCAGGCACACGGCGATCATGCACAGCACGGCGGTCAGACGGCGTTTCACAGTTGCAGCTCCTCGTCGGAAATAGGCGAAGCCCCACGATGCGGATGCCGTCAGTTTAGGCAACGGCGGGCGGCGCGGGCAAGGGCCGACCGGGGATGGTGTCGCAAAGCTGATTTGGTTCGCCCGCACAAACCCGAAGCGCAAGCGAGGAAATGGCGTGTTGTCCGCCTCGCTTGCGCTTCGGGTTGGTGTCTCTCGTCCGCGATCAACTCAACTTTGCGGCACCGCCCCGTCGAAGCATCGGCAGACATCTGACCAGCCGCTGCGATATTGAGCAAAGCACCGCAACCGCGGCTAGTCCGCCTCGGACAGAATCCGCCGCGCCTCGGCCCCCATGCGACCGGTGAGCATCAGCCCCCACAGTTTGAAGTCGGCGGCCAACGACCAAAGCGGATAGCGAAAGGTGGCGGGCCGGTTGCGCTCGATCGCCCCGTGGCTGATCCAGGCGAAGGCATAGCCGCAGACCGGCACGGCGATCAGCCCCCACCACCAGCCCGAGAGCACCGAAGCAGCCAACATCACCAAGGCCAAGGTAGTGCCGCAGAAGTGCCAGGCGCGCGTGGCCGGGCGGCGGTGCTCGCGCACATAATAAGGCCAGAACTCAGCGAACGATTCCATGCGATCGGCAGCCATCAAAAAACTGTACTTCGCATCGCAGCAGCTCGCAACCGGCCAGGCCAAAGGCGCCGCACTTGGAAACTTCGCGGTCACCGTTAAGCTAAACCAGAAATCGACCATTCACGGGGATTGCATTTTTCCAAACCGAGGGGGAGCCAGCCGTGCCGGAAAACGACCTTTCCCAGCAGCCATCGGGGGCCGATCCGCGGCGGCGGCTGGAATTTTTGCAAATGGGCCCGGCCGATGCCGAGCGATTGCGCGGCATGGTGCCCGATTTTCAGCGCTGGGCCGACGATTTTGTGGAGGTCTTTTATCGGCATCTGTTTGCCTTTCCCGAGACCGCCCGGTTCTTGCAGTCGCCGGCCATCGTGGCCTGGCTGAAGCAAGCCCAGCGAGATCATTTTCAGTCGATGCTCGAAGCCCGTTGGGACGACGACTATTTCGGCCGGCGGCATACGGTGGGCATGGCGCACGCCGAAGTAGGCATCGAGCCGCAGCCGTTCTTGGGCGCCTACAACCAATATGTGCAGTACAGCTTTGGGCGATTGGCCGAGCAGCACGCCGGCGACGTCGACGGCTTTGCGGAGCAGGCGCTATCGTTGCTCAAAGCGATTTTTTTCGACATCGGCCTGACGCTCGATGCCTACTTTGCACAGTCGACGCACAAACTGCGGCAGGCGCTCGATATGTATTGGAAGGCCAATGTCGAGCTGCGTCAGTTCGCGCAGCTCACCTCGCACGATCTGAAGACGCCGCTAGCGACTGTGGCCAATCTTTGCGACGAGGCACTCGACGAATTCGGCGAGCAGATGCCCGAGGCCGCGCGCGACCTGGTCGCGGCCGCCAAGGCGCGCACCTTCCGGATGAGCCGCATGATCGACGAGCTGCTGGCTTCGGCGGTGGCCATGGATCGGGCCGACCAGAATGCGGCCATCGACGCGCAGGCCGCTCTCGACGAAGCGCTGGAGCTCAGCGGTCCGTTGCTCAGTCAGCGCGATGTCGAGGTCGAAGTGGTGCGTCCGTTGCCGCGCGTGTGGGGCAATCGCGTGCGGCTGCGCGAAGCGCTGGTCAACCTGCTCACCAACGCCGCGAAGTTTATTGAGCGGCGGCCCGCCCACGTGACGATCGACGTGCGAACTCAAGGCGACCGGGCGACGATTGTGGTGGCCGACAACGGACCAGGCATCCCCACCGACGAATTGGAAAAAATCTTCGTGCCGTTTCGCCGCTTGCCGGCCAGCCGAGCGCAGCCTGGCTCGGGGTTGGGACTCTATTTCACGAAAAACCTGATCACACAGCAAGACGGGAGGGTTTGGGCCACTTCTCAGCTTGGCGAAGGTAGCCAATTCCACATTGAGTTGCGGCTGGCGGAGCGAGATAAGCTCGATCGCGGGCAGTAGGCCAACGATGAGACTCGCTTCGCTCGGCCCCATACGCATCAAGTTACGGAATTCTCACCGTGGACTATAACTAACTAGGCCGCGGACGGCCCGTAGGATGACCTTCCTAGG
>DASVHB010000699.1:0-2536 GCA_036379195.1 Pirellulales bacterium | reverse complement strand
GATCGTCGGCTCGTTGTTGGCCTTGGTGGTCTTCGTCTGGCTGCTGGCGCCGCATGTCTGGCTAGCGCTGAACACCGTTTCGACCGACGACGCTTACGTGAACGGGCATGTCACGTCGGTGGCGCCGCGCGTCGCCGGGCAGGTTGCCCGGGTGCTGGTCGACGATAACTACCGCGTCAAAAAAGGCGATCTGCTGGTGCAGCTCGACAAAGAGCCATACCAGGTGCAAGTGAACATCAAGCAGGCGCTGGTTGATACCGCCCAAGCCGACGTGACTGCCGCCGAGGCCCAGGTGCGCGGTATCGAAGCCCAAGCCCGGAGCCTGCGTTGGAAGCTGCAAGACGCCGTCGAACAGGTCGACAATCGGGTTGCGGCGTTGCGGGCGGCGGTTGCCACCATGGAAAGCAAGATCGCCACGCGCGACCGGGCACGGGCCGATTTTCGCCGCTCCGAACGATTGATCCGCACGCGGGCCATTACCGACGAAGAGTACGACCAGCGACGCGAAAACCTGAAAGTGGCCGAGTCGTTGGTCAGCGAGGCGCGCGAGCAGGTCTACCAGATCCGCGTTGAGCTGGGGCTGCCGCCACGCCCGGAGAAGAGCGACGACCTGACCTCGGTGCCCGAAGATCTGAACCAAACTTCGTCTTCAATTCGCATGGCGCTGGCCGAATTGGTGCAAACCACCGCCAGCATTGGCTTGCCCTTGGCAAAGTCGAACGCCACGCCTCAGCAAGTCATCGACGAGTTCATTCAGAAGGATGAGGATGGCGACATCGATCGGATTCTCGAGCGACTGGTTCCCGACGCGCCCGCGGTGAAGCAGGCCAACGCCAAATTGCTTCAGGCCAAACGCGATCTCGACCAGGCCAAGCTCAATTTGCGCTATTGCGACGTCCTGGCCGAGATCGACGGCGTCGTCACGCGCCGCAACGTCAATCCGGGCAACAATGTGCAGATCGGCCAGTCGCTGATGGCGGTCCGCTCGACCACCGAAATCTGGATCGATGCCAATTTCAAAGAGACCGAGCTGGCCGATTTGCGCATCGGACAGCGGGCCGAAATCTATGTCGATATGTATGGTGGGCGCAAATCGTTCGAGGGCCGGATTACGGGGTTTTCGATGGGCACCGGCTCGACGCTGGCCCTGCTGCCGCCGCAGAACGCCACCGGCAACTTCGTGAAGATTGTGCAGCGGTTACCGGTGCGAATCGAACTCACCGAGCCGCCGCCCGATGACATGCCGCTGTTTATCGGCCTCTCGGTGGTGCCATACGTTTATTTCAAGGAGCGGCCCAGCGGCCCGCATGCCGGCGAACGGCTACAAACCTACGTGAGACGGTGATTCCGATGGACGAACCTCCGGAAAACTCGTCACCTGGCAATCGCTGGCTGATCGCCGCGGCGGTCACCATTCCCACGTTCATGGAAGTGCTCGATACCAGCATCGCCAATGTGGCATTGCGGCACATCGCAGGCGGACTGTCCGCCGCGGAAGACGACAGCGAATGGGTCATCACCAGCTACCTGGCCGCCAACGCCATCGTGCTGCCCATCTCCGGCTGGCTCTCGAATCATTTTGGCCGCCGCAATTATTTTCTGGCCTCGGTGGCCTTGTTCACCATCAGTTCAGGGCTCTGCGGCGTAGCCACCGGGCTCGGGCAGCTCATTTTGTTTCGGGTGCTGCAAGGGCTGGCCGGCGGCGGGCTGCAACCGAGCACGCAGGCGGTGCTGCTCGACGCGTTTCCGCCCGAGCGGCAGGGGGCGGCCATGACGGTCTTCGGCATGGCGGCCTTGATCGCACCCATCTTGGGACCGACGCTGGGCGGCTGGATCACCGACAACTACGAATGGCGCTGGATCTTTTACATCAACCTTCCCGTTGGCCTGGCGGCGCTCGGCGTTTGTGCGCTGGTAGTGTACGACCCGCCATACTTAACCCAGCAGCGGGCCGAGCTGCGAAAGAAATCGTTTCGCTTCGATTACATCGGCCTGGGATTGATCGCGCTGGGCCTGGCATGCCTGGAAGTGGTTCTCAGCAAGGGGCAAGAGTGGGACTGGTTGGGCGATCCGTTCTGGCGTGCCCAGCCGACGATCGTGGTGATGATGGTCTCACTGGTGGCCGCGGTCCTGTGGGAGTTGCGCCGCCGCGACCCGGTCGTCGACCTGCGCCCGCTGGGCGAACGCAATTTTACGCTGAGCGCCATCACCGTCTTCGCCGCCTTCGGCGCGCTCTATGGAGCGCTGACGTCGCTGCCCGCCATGCTGGAGGTGCTGTTTGGCTACGACGCCACGCATGCCGGGCTGGTGATGTCGCCGGCCGGCGTGTTTTCGTTGCTGATGATGCCTATCGTCGGTTATTTGCTGGGCCGACAGTTCGACGCGCGGTGGCTGGTGCTGACGGGCGCGTTGGTGATGGCCGGCGGTTTTTACTGGATGTCGCGGCTGAACCTCGAGGTGAGTCCCAGCCAAATCGTATGGCCGCGCGTGGTGCAGGCGGTGGGCACGTCGATTTTATTTGCACCGCTGAACGTGG
>DASVHB010000698.1:0-6705 GCA_036379195.1 Pirellulales bacterium | reverse complement strand
TGTCCGTAGGCGCCGGCGCCCAGAAAGCGTTCGGGCTTGTAGCCGGGCAGCTCCAGCGGCGGGCGCGAGGGCTGCAAGCTGCGCTCGGAAGCGCGTCGCAAATCGTCTTCCGATTGTTGCAGCGTGCGTTCGGGGTGTCCTGGGTTTTCGGGCATCGGCGCAATTCTGCGAAACCGCGATGGCGGAGGTTGGTAGGCCGAGCGCAAAGATCACGAAAACTGCTTGAATCGAGCGCGTCAGACACCTACTCTATATGGTAACAACCGAAGTGACCTTGGTCAGCGTCCTATGAATGACGATGTTTTACGGCAAGTCAAACGCGAGGCCGCCGAGATTCAGGCTCATGCGCGGTGGCTGACCATCACGCCGCGGCAAGAGGAATCGGGCCAGGTGCGCGTCGAGGTCAAGCTGACCGGCGCGTTTGAGGCCGATCCGCACGACCTGCCGGGCAGTATCGTTCGAGAAATCCACCGGCGGCTACAAGAGTTTGAGGCCAATTTGGAGTAGGCGGGGCGTCGCACTGACGGATGGGCTTCATGTCCGCGTCCACGACCGGCACGGCCAACGAATCGAATTGTCCGGAAGAGCAGCAACTGCGCCGGTTCGCGGCACGCGCGCTGGCGGCCGCCGAGGCCGATGCCGTGGACGGCCACCTCGCCGAGTGCGCCGACTGCCAAGAACGGGTTGCACAGTTCACGCTGACTTTGCAAAACGCCACCGCCGAATCGCAAACCGACGGGCAAGACCGCGCTTCGCCGCGCGAGTCCGCCTCGGTGGCGGCCACCGAGGCCCAGGGCGAACCAGGGGAAGTCGATGATTTCGAACTGGGCTTTTTGTCGCCCTCGACGGATTCACGGTCGCTGGGCAAGATCGGCGGTTACGACGTGCAGTCGGTCGTGGGCCGCGGCGGCATGGGCATCGTGCTGAAGGCCTTCGATCCGTCGTTACAGCGGCTGGTGGCCATCAAGGTGCTGACCCCGGCCTTGGCGTCGAACCAAAAGGCGCGGCGGCGTTTTCTTCGCGAAGCCCGAGCCGCCGCCGCCGTCAACCATCCCAATGTAATCACCATCCACGGCGTCGATGAACAGAGCGGCATGCCGTACCTGGTGATGGAATTCATCGGCGGCTGCACGCTGCGCGAGCGAATCCGAGCGAAGCCTCGACTGGAAATGATCGAGATTCTGCGAATCGCCGCGCAGATCGCCACGGGGCTGGCGGCGGCGCATCAACAAGGGGTCGTTCATCGCGACATCAAGCCGAGCAATATCATGCTCGAAGACGGCATCGAGCGCGTGAAAATCGCCGATTTCGGACTGGCCCGCGCCGCGATGGATCTCTCCGACATTACATCGCTCGGGCAAACGGTCGGCACGCCCTCGTATATTTCGCCCGAGCAGGTCACCGGCGGCAACGCCGACGAGCGCAGCGATTTGTTCAGCCTGGGATGCGTGATTTACGCCATGGTCACCGGGCATTCGCCGTTTCGCGGCACGGTGGCCCTCGATGTGATCCGCAAGGTGGCCGATTATCATCCCAAGCCGCTGGCGGAGGTCGACGAGCGGGTGCCGCAGACGTTGTCCGATCTGGTCGAGAAGTTGCTGGAGAAAGATCCGAAAGACCGTTGCCGGTCGGCGCGCGAGGTGGGCGAGCTGCTGATGCAACGCGTGGCCGAAATCAATTTGGCGCCCTCCGACCGATTGCCGCAACTTACCGCGGCGCGGCCGCGGCGGCGTCGCGCCATGACGGCCGGGGTGACTGCCTCCGCCTTGCTGGCATGTCTCGCGGTTGCTGTATGGGGCGCGAAACGGTGGCAAGATTCTGCGTTGGACACGGCCGAGGCGCCGCCGGCCGAGACACCAGCCGCGCCGTCCACCTGGCGGCAGGGGTTGATTACGGTCGCGCAAGCGGACGAGGCCGACTTCGATTCGATCGCCGAGGCGTTGGCGGCGGCCGGTCCGGGAGCGACGATTCGCATTCTCGATCGTGCCCGATATCGTGGTCCGCTCGCATTGGAAGATAGCCGCCGCTACCAGGGAGTGACGCTCGAATCGACCCAGGGCGCCGAGCTGGTTGCGCCGGGTAGCTCTCGCCCGGTGCTTTCGGTGAAAGCAACCCAGGGCGTGACCGTGCGCGGCCTGCGTCTTTCGGCCAGCGCACGGCAGTTTGGCATTTATGTTTCCGGCAGGTGCGATGGCCTGCTCGTCGAGAATTGCGAATTCTCGCATCCTAGCGATACGAAATCGGCCAATCTGGTGTTAGACCAGGCCGCCGGCTCGGCCGAGCGCCCCCTACGATTGAAAAACTTGAAGGTCGGCGGTAACTACTTGGGTCTGGCAATCATTGGCAAGCCGGGCGCCCCGGTCTCGTTTGTACGAATTGAAGCGTGCGAGTTTATTTCATCTGAGCCGGGCACCCTGCTCACGCTGGAGAATGCCGTGCGGAACGTCTCGATTGCGCACAATATCTTTTCCGGCGGCGTCGGAGGCATCCATATCAGCTTGCCAGAGGCCGGCGGCGGCGACGAGTTGGCGATCGAAAACAATACTTTCTTCCGCCAGACCAACTGGATTGCTCTGCTCGAAACGAATTCCGACCAGGGACGATTGCAGGTTCGCAACAACCTGGTGCTCGAATGCCGCACGCTGCTCATCCAGGGCGAGCAGTACGAGCCGGCGGTGATTCGCTGGTTCGAGAACAACTGGTGGGAACTGGCATCAGCCGCCGACGCCGGCCAGGTGAAGCTGGTGTGCGCTCCTCGTGAACCCCAGGAGACGCTGGCCGTGCTATCGCGCGATTCCAATAGCGCCGACTTCTTGCGCCCGGCGGACGATTCGCCGCTGGCCAGCGGCGCCGTCGGCGCCGAAGTGAGTTACGTCGGTGCGGTGGTTCCCGCGCCGTCGCCAGAATTGAACACATCCGACTTTCGTTAATACCTCTGATCATGGGCGACCCCATCTGGTTTCAGCAGCGCGAGGAAGCGGTTTGCACCTCGGACATTTATTTGCAACGCTCGGACCTTGGCAATGGCCGCTGGCGAGCGTCGATCAAGTCGCCCTCGGACGAGCCGGTCGACATTCCCGCCAAGCCGTTGCGTGTGGCGCACATCGGCCAATCGATGGTCCGTGCCGGAGTCGAACAGTGGCTGAAGTCGCTCGTGCGGTTCCTCGATCCACGGTGGGCCAAAGTGGAGAAGTGCGTGGTCGTCTCCGACGATCTGGTCGATCCGGCGGTGGTCGCCGAGTTGCCAATGCCCGTCGAAATCGGCCAGGCCGACGCCGTGCGGCGGGCCGCCGACGAATGCGACGTGTTGCTTTGCTGGGGACCGGCCGAATTGGGCGAGTGGCTGCGCGAATTCCCGCCGAAGCTCGGCGTGTTCGTGGCCCACGGCGAAGGGATGTGGACGCGGCGCATCGTCAACGGCTGCGCGGCGGTGGTTGACCACGTGGTGGCGGTCAGCGAGCGGGTGCGGACGCGCGTCTGCGGCGGATTGCCCACCACGGTCATTCCCAATGGTATCGATACCACGCATATCGCGCAAACCCGCTCGCGCGACGAAGTTCGCCGATCGTTAGGCTTCGCCGCCGACGACTTTGTGCTGGGATATGTGGGGCGTTTCTCGGCGGAAAAACGGGCCCACGCGGTGCTCGAGGCGGCGGCCTTGCTGCCGGAGACGTACCAGGCGTTGCTCGTGGGCTGGGGGCCGCTGGAAGACGACTTGCGCCGGCTGGCCGCGGCATGGCTGCCCGGGCGTTACAGATTCGTCGCGGCCGGCGCCTATCTGGGCGACTATTACCATGCGATGGATGCGCTGTGCGTGGTGTCCGAGACCGAAGGCTTTTCGCTGGCCGCGCTCGAAGGTATGTTCTGTGGAGTGCCGCTGATCGCCACGCCTGTCGGCTCGGTGCCCGAAATCATCTACGATCGTGTCAATGGCCTGGTGGTGGCCGGAACCGCGGGATCGATCGGCGAGGCCGCCGAGCTGCTGCGGCGACATCCGGCCTGGGCGGCAGGCATGGCCGCCGAGGGATGCGCCTATGCCCAGCAGCATGGCCATGCTCGCACGATGGCTCGCCGCTACGAGGTTTTGCTCCAGGCCCTCTGGCAAGAGAAATACCAGCGATGAATATTGCCGCCATCCAGCGATTACGCCGTCTGCTTGCCGACGATCAGCCCACCTGCGGGCTGTGGATCACGCTCGAATCGCCTAGCATCACCGAGATGGCTGTGGCCTGTGGACTCGATTGGGTGGTGATCGACGCCGAGCACGGACATCTCGATTGGAACCACATCGTGGGACATCTGCGAGCGGCCGTGCGTAGCAGCACGGTGGCGATGGTGCGGCTGGCTGAATTGAATGTCGGCTTGGTAAAGCGGGCACTCGACATCGGCGCCGACGGCGTGGTGCTGCCGTGGATGGAAACCGCCGAGCAGGTGGAGCAGGCCGTGAGTTTTGCGCGCTATCCGCCGGCGGGCCGCCGCGGCATCGGCGGCGAACGAGCCACCGTGTGGGGCCATGCGCTGGTACAGCACGTGGCCGAGGCCGATCCGCATGTGCTGGTGGCGCCGATCATCGAATCGGTCCGCGCGGGGCGCAACATCGAAGCAATCTGCACGGTGCCCGGCGCCGATTTCTTCTTTCTCGGTCCGGCAGATTTTTCGTCGACCGCCGGGTATGCGGGCCAATGGGAAGGGCCCGGCGTGGCCGCCGAGTTGCTGCGCATCAAAGACGTCATTCGCCGGCAGGGAAAGCAGTGCGGTATCTTGACCGGCGGTCACGAAGGGCTGCTGCTCCGCCGCGAACAAGGCTTTCGGCTGTTGGGGTTGGGCATCGACGGCGGTTTGTTGATGGGCACGTTGTTGGCCGCCTTGCGCGCCGCCGGCAGGGAACCGCGCATCAACCCTGCTTTTCAGCCAGACTTGCCCCAGTGAGCGACACGAATCCAATGGCCGATGAAGCACGCCAAGACGACGAAGTCGAACCGTATGTTGCCTATCGGCTGGAAGGCGACAAGATGGATTTTGCGCTGCGGCCGCTGGCCGACGACGGCAAGGCGCTGGCGCTGTTTTTGTCGCCCGAGGCGGCCCGCGATTTTCTTGAGGAGACCGGTTCGCCGTTGGCCTGGCGGATTGTGCAGCCGGTCAAGCGCGACCTGCTGAAGATTTTGGAGGAATGCTGGGAGGCTGGCATCCTGCATGCGGTGCTGGACACCAACCAGCCTGACAGGCCGATTTTGTTTGACATCTTCGATGTTTTGCAAGCCGAACGGGCCGCGGGCGAGCAGAATCTCGAATGACCGATTCACAAGAGAGGAGGCACCTCATGGCCAATCGCGGCAATCAAACCGTGCGTAAACCGGCCACGAAGTTTCCGCAGTTGCAGAAAAAAATGAACCGCAACCGCTATCGTGCCCGGCCCATGGTCAAACAGAGAGTACCGCGGGGCTAGCAGCGCGGAAAGGATGTAGTGGATGCACGATCCGCGCTTCAAGCGGTTGCTCAAAGAATTCTTCGAGGAGTTCTTCTGGCTTTTTTTTCCTGATTGGGCCGCGCGTTTCGACTTCGGCGGCGTCGAGTGGCTCGATAAGGAAATCATTAGTGACGCCTTGCAAGGCGAAAGCCAGTTCGTCGATGTGATCGCGAAGGTGCCGACGCTCGAACCCTTACCAGGGCCCGACGGACGGTCGGCCGACAGTTGGCTGGCTCTTGTCCACGTCGAGATCGAAGCCGCCGACAAGGTCGCGCCGTTGCGGCGACGCATGTTTCAGTACTATGAGCCGCTTCGCCGTCGGCATGATCTACCGGTCTTGCCAGTCGGCCTTTATTTGCGTGTCGGCTTGGAGGGCATCGGATGGGAGGTTTACGAGGAGCATTTCTGGGGACACCAGCTCGTACGTTTCAGCTATCCCTACATTGGGTTGCCCGCTTTGGACGCGGAGCATTACGTGCGGCAGGACAATTGGCTGGGCGTCGCACTGGCGGCCTTGATGCGCGTCAGCAAAGAGCGGAGAATAGAATTGGCCGGTGACGCTCTGCAACGGATCGTACATTGCCCGGAGAATCCATATCGAAGGATGCTGCTTTGCGAATGCGTCAGCGCCTATCTTCCGACGGACGACGTGCAACGGCAGCAGTTTGAGGAGATGATACGGAATCATCCAGATGCGGGAGTACAAGCGATGGAAATGGGATTGTTAGATCACGTGGAACAACGGGGCATTGAGCTCGGCGTTTTGAAAGGACAGCGCACGCTGCTGCGTGAGCAACTTGAAGCACGCTTTGGCGATTTGCCGCCCGCAGCGGTTAAACGCTTGGAGGCATGGCCGGGTGATCGCCTGACGGAGTTGGGGCGCGCGCTGATGAATGCTACTTCACTTGAGGAAATTGGCCTAGGTGAGGCGGAAGTCTTAGATTCTTGATTGCCACCTTCTGATGGCCACCGACGAACCGCAGGCAATGTTCAACAAATCCCACGCCCTCTGGCTGGCGATGGTGGCGGCGCTTCTCGTCCTGCTCGTCCCCGGCACGGCCCAGGCGTATATCGGTCCCGGAGCGGGCTTCGCGCTGGCCGGTTCGTTTCTGGCGGTGTTCGCCGCCATTGGTTCGGCGGTGCTGCTGCTGCTCACCTGGCCGGCCCGACTGATTTGGCGCGCGGTCTTCCGGCGGCGTGCGCCGGTTCGCAGCCGCGTCAAGCGCGTGGTGATTCTG
>DASVHB010000697.1:0-4917 GCA_036379195.1 Pirellulales bacterium | reverse complement strand
ATCTCGCGGGCAAAAGTCTCAATTTCGAAGCCGGGCAGCGGCGGATGCCCGGCGGCATACATCGCGTGCGTCAGCAGCTTGCCTTCGGCGGCGTTGCCCACATGGCAGCTCAGACATTGTTTTGCGCGGCGGCGCGGGTCGCGCACGTCGACCATACCGAGTTTTTCCTTCTCGCTGCCAGGCAGCCGGCGCCAGCTTGGATCGCGGTGCGGTTTTTCATAGTCCGAGCCGGGGCCGTGGCACGACTCGCAGCTTACGCCTTGCTTCCGTTCCAGCTCGCTCAGCGGCGGCAGGTTTGGCAGCAGGTTGCAATGGCAACTCAGGCATTGCGCGTCTCGCAACACGTCGATGCCGAGAATTTTGCCCATCTGCCGGCCCCGCTCGCTGTCGAGCAGCTTGAACGCCTGGCTGTGTTTGTCGTGCAGATACCAGGTGTCGAACTCGGTGAGCGCCGCCCAATCGGTGGCCCCGCTTTCCTCGTCCAAGGGCGTCGGGCTGCGATGACAGCGGGCGCATTCGACCACGCCGATGAAACTGGGGTGAGCATCTTGTGCCGAAGCCGATTGAACCAACAGGGCCATCGCGACCGCCAGGGCCAAAACGGCCGTTGGCCGAGGCGGATCGTTGGCGGTAGCCCGACGTATGTGATTTTGGCTTTTGGCTTTTGGCTTTTGGATTTGGTCTGGTGGCTGGGGCAGAGCCTTGGCGATGCCCCGGCTTTTTGCGTACCACGGTTTTATTCGTTCCGCTCCGCCACCACCGGGCTTGCCCTGGTGGAGCGATGACTGGCAAGCTAGAAGCGACGGAGCGCAAGTCCCTTTCTTTCCGCTTCCGCTTTGCGTCCGCCGCCTTCGGCGGTGGATGCAAAGCGGAAGCGGAGACGTTGCCGAGTCGCCGTGGGCTAGCTGATCAGTCATCGCTCGACGGGGACAAGCCCCGTCGTGGCGGGATAAAAATGAAAGGTACCTCCTCCTCGTATAGCTAGAGATCTTGCGCAGCTCGCCGAGAGCTCTAGCGATGCCCCCGGATCCTATTATCCGGGGCATCGCCAAGGCTCTGCCCCGGCCACCGTGATGAGTCGTGCCAACGTTCATCGGTAATTCGGCTAAGCTCACGGGGAGAGAAAGCGTTCGATGGTCTCGATCGATTCGGCCAATTGCCGTGGATCGAAATCGCGCGGGCTGTCGTACCTGCGCGCATCGCCTCGCGGCGTGGCCGAAGGAAACATCAAACGGTCGCGCAATTGATGGAGCGAGCCAACCAGCGCGGGGCTGTCAAGCGACGATCGATCGGCCAACCGCAGAGCCACGACCGCCAGATAAAACTGCGCGGCGGCGTCCCAGTCGGTCTCGGCCAGGCGGGGCGCCGCCGTGCCGAGCGCCGCGCGCAACGCGGCCAAATCGGCGGCGCTCAGTTTTTTATGGCCAAATTCCGCCGCCCAGCGTTCGAGCAGGGCGGCCGCCTCGGCCGCCTGCGCGGTCAACTGCCGGCGGTCGGCGCCCGGCGATCGCATCTGCCCGGCAACCTCGGCCAGTTTGGCCGCAATGTCGTCCGACCGGTTCGGGCGCGCTTCGGCCAACACGCCGATCATCGGCAGCGGCCACGTGCCCCAAGCGGGCAAGCCGGGCGGGGCTACCTGGCGGCGCGATGCGTATTCCGCTTGCCGCCAACCCGCCGGTTGCAAATCGTGATGGCACGCGAAGCAGTTGTATTCGGCAAACTCGGGCCAGGGACTACCGCCGGCGGGCGAGGCGCGGTGCGCGAGCAGTTGCAGCGAAGCGCGGGCCGAGACCACCTGCCCAACCGCCCATGCTCGGGCCTCAAACGCCGGGTCGAACACCTCGGCCCGCGCCGGATCGAGCGCGTGCTCGTCCCAATGCTTGGGCATTTTGGCCAGATAGGCGCTGAACTCGAACTTCAAGGCGGGATGTCCTGCCGCGATCAGGTCGTGGTTGACGTCGCCGCCCGGCTCGCCCGGTTGCTCGGCCGCGCCCACGTGGCAGGGCGTGCAGCTGTGGGCGCGGGTGAGCAGATCGTTGGTGTCGTTCATGCCGTAGCGCGCTTTTTCGGCGGGCGATTTGTCGCGCCAGCCGCGCAGTGTATGCGCGACCAGCCATTTTTCGGCCGGGCCGTGGCACGATTCGCAACTCACCCCGTCGGCCGACGCCAGGTCGTTGGCCGGAGGCCGCTCGGCGTCGGCCGGCGAATGGCAAACCAGACACTGCCGAGCACGATAAGCCGGTTCGCTCAGACCCAACGCTTTGGCCATCGCCTGCGAGCGGGCGCTAGAGAGCACCTGGAACGCCTGCGCGTGGGGGTCGCGCTCAATCCAAATGGTCAGTTCGTTGCCCCAGATTTCCGGAAAGACGTTGTCGGCGCGCACGTCGCCGTGACAGGCTTGGGCGGCGCACGAGCCAGACCGCTGAAATTGGAGAGGGCTGGCTGCCGGGGCGGCAATGGTTTCGGGCTGTTGCTCGGCGGCAGAGGCGGGCACGACAAGAAAGCACAGTAATAGCGGAGCGAAAGCCGACACTGGGAGCCACGCGTGCTTGCCCGGAGCGAAAGCCGGTCGGGGGCGAATCATGGCGCCGCTCCCTCGCCCCGGCCCGAGAGGCTCCAGGGCCGGCGCGCTTTCTCCGGCGCGGTTAATTGCAAGTCGAGCGAAAACGGACCGTCGAGATCGTCGCCGGCGCCGTGGTGATATTCGTGGCATTCGACACAATCCGCACGTGCGCTGCCGCCCGCAGCCTCAGCCGCGTGGCACTGCCGACAGTTGTCCACCTTCGGTAACAGAATATCGGATGTCAGGCTGCTTCGCTCAACGTTGTTGTGACAGGCCGTGCAATTCAGCAAGCGGTGCGTGTCGTGACGGAAAACGCTGTGTACCAGCCAGCGATCGGGAATTCGCGGCGCCCCGACCTGCCAGGCGCCCGTTTCGGCCCGCTCGACCGCCGTGTGGCAATAGCGGCAGCCGTGCTCGTGTCGCCCGAACAGCACTTGGCCCGCCGCCGCGATCCGGCGTTGCACCCATTGCCAGCCCTCTTCGCTGACCACCGCGGGCTGGCCGGGCACCTCGCGCACTGGCGCCTCGGGCAGCGGCTCAGGCTCGTCGTCGCGCGGCACGGCAAGATACTCGCTATAAAGCTCAATCATCGCCGCGCGTGCCAATTTCGCCGAACCGTGCGGCACGGGCCGACCGGCAAACCGCAAGCTATCGAACTGCAGCTCGTTGTCGTGACAGGCGGCACAATGCCGATCGTGACGAATGGGCAACATTTCGCCCGAACCCGGCCGCCCCTCGTGGCATGCGCCGCAGGCGAGCTTCTGGCGGCTGCCGTCGAGACGCAGCAAGCCTTGCGGCGCCAGGTGCTTGGCGTGGTTGAAGCGCAGCGGCGTTGGATCGCGCCATTGGCCGTCGTCGGCCTGGGCCGGTCCGCGCCTGGGAACCTCTTCGTTCGAGAGTTCCTCCACCGGCCGCAGCAAGGCGAATTCGGGATGAGTCGCCAACGAATCGACTTGCGAGACGAACCGGGGCGGCCGGTCGAGCGCGGCCTCGAGCGAATGATGGCAGCGCGTGCAAAACCGGTCGGCCACGCGGGCCAGCGCTTCGTGGCCGCTGTGTTCCTGATGGCAGTCGGCGCAACTCATCGAGAATGCAGGGCCGGTGGCGTGGTGCGGCGCGCCGGCATGGCACACGCTGCATGCTTCATCGGGCGTCGAGCGAATCTCGGCATCGAACGTGACGAGCCGCGCCGCGGGCGCCCAGGTATCGACGTGACATTGGCGGCATTCGTTGGCCCACAACTGGTGCGCTTGCGACACCGGCCCCGCTTCGTACAACCGCCGCTGACCGCGCATGGCGGCCACGGTCGGCCACACCAGGCCCAGCGCGAGCGCGCCCCACGAAAGGCCTCGCCGCCATCGCCGCAACCGATTGGGCCGCCGCGGAAAACCGAGATCGACCCGCTGCGATAGAGTAATGCTCGTGCGATCAACCGGCATGACGCGATTCCATCAGTAATACAACGACGCGATGACGTGAACGACGCCCAACACCAGCAACGCCACCGACAGCGGCACGTGCAGCAGCAGCCAACCGTGCAGCCAATGGTGAATGCGCACCTGCGTGGCCAACTGCCGCCGCTCTTCGCATAACGAAGCCAGGCGCGCGATCACTGGCTGCAACGGCTCGGGCAACACCGCGCCGATCGCCGCGAACTGTCCTTCGGCCTGCACGCCGTCGGCCAGTAGACTTTGCCGCAGATAACCAGCGCCCAGGAAGGGTCGCACCTGGTCGAGATAGAACCGCACGAATTCCGGACAAGCTTGTTTCCAATCGTCGGCCTCGGCGGGCTTCTTGCGCGGGGCCCCCGGCGTGGTTTTGGCCAGGACCGGTTTGCCTGCTGCCGGCTTAATTGGGGCCGGCTTGGTCGGCGTTGGCTTGACGGGGGAGGCCGTGGTTGATGTCGCCGCCGCGTTCGCCCCGGCTGCATTTCCGGCCAGCGCCGCCTTGCCCGCCCGCATCAAGGCGATTTTTTCGGCGGCACTGGTGGGTTTGGCAGCCGGAGCGTTCGCGGCGGCAGGTGCGGCGGGGCCGTCCTCTGGTTTCTTAGCGGATTTGGCCGCGCGCATCATGGCGATTTTGTCGGCCGCCGAAAGCGCCGCTTTCGGCTCCGCCGGCGCTTCCGTTTTTGCCGGCGCAGGCCTTTGCGTGGCCACCTCGGCAGGTGCCTCGTCAGGCTTCTTCGTGGCTTTGGCCGCGCGCATCAGGGCAATCTTGTCCGCCGCCGACAGCGCCGCTTTCGGCTCCGCCGGCGCTTCCGTTTTTGCCGGCGCAGGCATTTGTGTTTCCGCTTCGGCAGGTGCCTCGTCAGGCTTCTTCGTGGCTTTGGCCGCGCGCATCAGGGCAATCTTGTC
>DASVHB010000696.1:0-20397 GCA_036379195.1 Pirellulales bacterium | reverse complement strand
CATCAAGTTAAGGATGATTCCACCGCAAAACGTCTGTAGGGAACGCCCTCCGTGGCGTTCCGTGAACTGCGAATTGAGGTCATTTCGCCTGCTGCGGAACGCCACAGAGGGCGTTCCCTACAGAGCAAACAGGCGGTTGCGACTACGGAACTAACCACCATTCACCAGCCACTAGTCCCTCGCCACAACCACCACTCGTAAATCACCGACATTCGTATGGGTAGGCCCGGTTTTCAGCAACCCGCCGAGCGGTTCGAAAAAATGATAGGCGTCGCTGCGCCTGAGATAATCGGCAGGATCAAGACCCAGGCTACGTGCGGCGGAGATGATCTGCTCGTCGACCACCGCACCGGCCGCGTCGGTCGGACCATCCTCGCCATCGGTGCCGCCCGACAGCAACGCGATGTTTGCTCCGCCGTCAGCGGCAAGCACTTCGAGCGCGGCTAGCGCCAACTGCTGGTTTCGTCCGCCCAGCCCGCGGATATCGGACGGGGCCAGCCGCACTACCGGCTCGCCGCCCGATATCAAACAATCTGGCCCTGGACCGCGACGCATCGACAGCGCCAGTTGCGCCAAATGTCGCCCCACCTCTTCCGCGTCTCCTTCAAGCTGCCGGGCGCAGGTCATGGCATGGGAGTACCCCAGCCGCTCGGCCTCCATGCCGGCCGCGTCGACCGCGGTCACCAAATTGCCGATAATGTGGTTCGCGACCAGGCACGCCGGCGGCGACGACGGCATGCGCCGGCGGCGCTGCAAGTAATTAAAAATCGCCGCAGGCACGCCCAGGCGGCGCGAATCGAACCGCTCGAGCACCGCCAACGCCTCGTCGGGAGTGCTCATGTCTTCCACCGTTGGACCAGAGGCGACGACCGGCAGCGGATCGCCCAGCACGTCAGAAATGATGAGCGTAATCAAGCGGCCCGCTTGGCATGCGCGAGTCAGCCCGCCGCCTTTGATCTGGCTGATTTGTTTGCGAACGACATTCAATTCGGCAATGTTCGCGCCGGCCGCGCTGAGCTGCCGCGTGACGGCCAGTTTGTCGGCTAAAGCGATGCCATCGGCCGGAGCGGGCAAGAGCGCGCTGGCCCCGCCCGAAATCAAGCAAAAACATAAATCATCGCTCCCCAGCGATCGTACCAGCCGCAAGATTTCTTGTGCGCCGTGCGCGCCAGCTTCCGTGGGCTCGTTGACGCCCGCGGGCCGCGCCGGGTGGAGTGTCAGTGGCGGCAGCGAACGGACGCAATCTTCCGGCACGTTGATCCAACCGGTGACGTGCTTTTCCGCAACGATCTCGGGGCCAAGCACTTCCAGCAGTCCCGCGGCCATACCTGTGCCGGCTTTGCCCGCTCCGACGATGGCGATCCGCCGAACAGGGTCGAGATCGAGCGGCTCGTCGCAGATGATTAAGCGATTTGCCTCGCGCGCGACTGCTTGCCGCACCAGTCGGCTCGAATCGACGCTGCGCAATCCGGCCTGCCAGATTTGCATGGCATCGCGGCGAAGTCGGTCAGACACGGAAGGGTTCAGAGTTGAGGGTTCTGGGTCAGCATCCATAGCATAGGCGTCCGCACTTCGGCAGGCTACCGGCTATTGCTCGCCCGCATCCCCTGTCACCTCTGCCGGCTTATTGCGCGGATCCTTGATCGCATTGATCAAATCGGGTACGGCCTCCGAAGCCGCCGGACCGATCTGCCCCAACGCCCGAGCGGCGCCCATCCGCACTTCTTTATCGCTGTCGTTCAAGGCGGCGATCAAGGCGGGAATGGCCGGCTCGGCCCGTGGACCCATGCGAGCCAGCGCGCGGGCCGCCTGGGCGCGCACGTCGCGATCGGGGTCTTCGAGCGTCTCGACCAGCGACGGGACCGCGGCATCGCCGATACGTGCCAAGGCGTCGGCGGCCGTTTCGCGCACACCCCAATCGCGAAACGCCCGCACCACGCGCAGCCGCTCCGCTTCTTGCGGTTTAGCCGGGCGTACCACTTTAGCCTTGGGTTCGGCGGATTGGGCATCGGTTTTCGTTTTCCCATCGGTCGCCGGTTGATTGGCGAAGCGTGGGCCGCAGCTTGTCGATGCCAAGCAAACCGAGAAAGCGATCACGACGGCGGTCGTTGCGGATTTTGGCTGCGACATGTTCAAGTGCCCGGAAAATGACAATCGCGGGAACGACCCCGCCGGTGTTCTTTCAGCATGAACCGCCTTCTCCATGATGTCCAGCTATGTCCAGCGTGGGGTGCTTCGGATCGCTCTTGCCCCCGCTTATGGCAGGGATTACCATGTCTCGCTCCAAAGCAACGCCGCCGCCAGGAGGGCGCCGTGGGCGATGCCGCGGGAAAAAACGCTTGGAAAGGATTCCAGCCATGCCTGTCACCCTGGCCGAATTGGGCCAACTCGTCGGCGGCACGCTCACCTGCCACGAGCCGCTTGAAATTCATGGGGCGGCCACGCTTGCGGCGGCCCGCCCTGGCGAAATCACGCTGCTCGATTCGACCGATAAACCCCACCGGGCGACTCGCACCGAAGCGTCGGCGGCCGTCGTGCCGCGAGGTGTGTTGCCCGAAGGGTTGCCCGCCATCCAGGTCGACGACGTTCACGCGGCCTTTGCCAAAATCGTGCTGCGGTTTCGCCCGCTGCGCGCGCCGGCGCGTCTGGGCATAAGCCCCCAGGCCCTGGTCAGCCCCACCGCCAGGCTTGCCCCCGGTGTCGATGTCTACCCCGGCGCCATCGTCGGCGACGATGTCGAGATTGGTCCCGGCTCGGTCCTGCATAGCGGCGTGCAGATCATGGCTGGCTGCCACATTGGCGAAAACGTCACCATTTTTCCCAATGCCGTACTTTACGAAAATACGGTCGTCGGGCCGCGAGTCATCATCCATGCGGGCGTGGTGCTCGGCGCCTATGGCTTTGGCTACAACGTGGTCGATGGCCGGCACCAGCTTTCGGCCCAGCTTGGTTATGTCGAGATTGGCGCCGATGTGGATATCGGAGCCAACACCACGATTGACCGCGGCACGTATGGACCCACCGTTATTGGCGAGGGCACCAAAATCGACAACCTGGTGATGATCGCCCACAACTGCCGGCTGGGTCGCCACAACCTGATTTGCTCGCAAGTGGGCGTGGCCGGCAGCACGACCACCGGCGATTATGTGACCATGGCCGGCCAGGCGGGCGTGCGAGATCACGTGCATATCGGCGATCGCGCAGTGCTGGGCGCCAAGGCCGGCGTGCCCAACGACGTGGCGCCTGGCGCGGTGATGTTCGGCATTCCGGCCCGTCCCGAACGCGAGCAAAAACTGATTCTGGCCGTCGAGGCACGCCTGCCCGAGTTCCGCCATCAGCTTCGCGCGGTGCAATCCGCCGTGGCTCGGCTCGAGGCGCGGCTCGGTCCCGACCAGCCCAACGCCGCCGCGGCCTGAGCGGGCCATGCGGTTTCATCAACAACTCGCAACCGCCTCTGATCAGTTTGACCAACGCAGTCGGTAGTCCCGCCGAACAATTTAAAGCCATCTGGACGACCTAGGAAGGTCATCCTACGGGCCGGTACCGATCACAACGCAACGCTATTCATGTTGCCGAAGGAATCACAACTTTCCAATCACGGTGGCCTGCCCGGAGAGGCAACGTCTCCACTCCGCACTCCGCATTCCGCATTCCGCACTTCCGCCTCCACTCCGCACTCCGCATTCCGCACTCCCGGCTCCACTCCGCACTCCGCATTTCACACTCCGTCGCTTCCCCGCTTGGGTTTGCTGGCCGCTTGGGGCCGCTATCCGATCGTGATTGCCGAAGCTTTGGCCCAGCAGGGTTACGAGACCTACTGCCTGGGTCTGAAAGGCCACGCCGACCCGGCCATCGCCAGCCGATGCGCCGATTTCGATTGGCTCGGTATGGGCAAAGTCGGGCAGGCTTGCCGCTACTTCCGCCGCAATGGCATCCATCACGCGATGGTGGCGGGCAAAGTACACAAGCACATCCTGTTTCAGCCCGGCGTGTGCTACAAACACCTGCCCGACTGGCGCACCATCCGTGCGTTTTATAAACACTTCTTGCTGAACCGGCGAGATCGGCGCGACGACACGCTCATGAACACGTTACTCGGCGAGTTCGCCGCCGATGGCATCATGTTTTATCCGCCCACTGATTTTGCACCGGAGTTGCTCGTGAACGAGGGACAACTGACGCGACGCGCCCCATCGGAGGCGCAGCGGCTCGATATTGAGTTTGGTTGGCAATTGGCCAAAGAGCTGGGTCGGCTCGACGTGGGACAGAGCGTGGCGATCAAGAGCCGCACCGCCTTGGCTGTCGAAGCAGTCGAAGGCACCGACCAGTGCATTCGCAGGGCGGGCGAGCTCTGCAAGCAAGGGGGCTTTACCGTGGTCAAAGTGAGCAAGCCGCAGCAGGACATGCGCTTCGACGTGCCGACCATTGGCCTGGGCACCTTGCGCACGATGATCGAGGCGGGCGCGGCCTGCCTGGCCATCGAGGCCGGCAAGACGATTATCGTCGACCAGCCCGACGTGGTCCGCTTTGCCGACGAGCATCGCCTGGCGATCGTCGCTTTGGCCGCGTAGCCCGTGCAGGCCAAGATTGTCTGTCAGATCCGGGCTACCGCCTGCCGCGCAGCAGCATCCAGCACCACCAGCCGACCCACACCGCCAAGCCCGCCAGCATGGCGTACAAAAAATACGGCGTGTCTGGCTCCAGCCACGGCCCTTGCCACCACATCATCGCGCCCAGCGGCAAACCGGTGGCGGTGAGCAGCCAAAAGCCGACGCGATAGCGCACGTCGTCTCGCATCAGAGTCATCAGCGCGAAATAGCCGGCGGCCAGCAGCGGCACAAACCAACGAATCGAGCAACAATCGCCCGAAAAGTTCACCGATAGCGCGGCGTACAACAGCCACGTTCCACAGGCCCAACCGGACACCGCCAGCAGCTCGGGCCACTCGTTCGGCCGCCGGCGCAAGAGCGTCACGGCGCCTGGCACGAGCAGCAACAGCGGCAGGTTATGGGGCAAAAAGCCGCGCACCGGTAAATTCACCGCCGGATAGCCAATGGCGAGCCGCGTCAGCGGATCGAAGAGCAACGCCGCCGCATAGGCCGCGAAACCGATCGCCGAGCGGTGGTTCCAAAAGCCCGTCAAGTTTTCGCGGCGAAATGGAGTGCCCGGCCAGTCGAAATACTCCGGCACCGAGCCGAGCGGTTTGAGCGTACCGCCAACGCGGTAGGTCAGCGCGTGATGAGCGGCAATCGCGGGCGCCGCTGCGAGCACCACGATCGCCAGGGCTATCAGCACCGCGGTCAGCGCCATCTTGCGTTCGGCGGTCGGGGGCGATTCGGCGGGGTGAGGCGAGACAGCCACTCCTTTCGCCGAGCGAAAGGCGACGTTGCCTGCTTTCGCCGAGCGAACGCCGACCGATGAAACGAGCAGCCGGTAGCCGGTCGCCCCCAGCGTTGCCAACAGCAATAGCGGCCCGCTGCCTGAGTCGATGGAATAACCAAGTCCCGCCAAGACGCCAATCGCGGTCAGCGTTTTCCAAGGCATCCGCGTCTGGTTGCCATCGTCCGTCGTTTGCTGGGCCAAACGGGTCATGGCGACCAGCAGGGCCGCCGCCACACCTAGCAAAAGAATATGGTCGTTCACACCGCGTGTGTACGCGGCGGCGACCGTGGCCAAAGCCAGGCTGGCCGTCGCCGCCAACCGTTCGACCAGCCTCAACCGCAGCATGCCACCTAAATGAAAGACGCAAACGATGGCAACCACATAGGCCACTCCCGACGAACCGAGCGTCATCCAATAGCAAAACTGGTCGCATTGCTCTCGGGCAGTGTAGCCTGTCAGTGTTTGCCAAACCGCATACCACCCGGCCAGCAGCACGGCGGGCAATGGCGATTTGTGCGAATAGTACTGCCCGCCGACAAGGATCTTATCTTTGGTGCCAAACAGCCAGGTGTCGGGATACTCCAGCAGATAGGGAAACGGTTCGTCGCGGTCGGGATGAATGCGTGGCACGCTGACAAATACCGACTTGTCGATGGCGAGCGTGTGAAAGTCGATCAGGCATTCCACCGTGGCCAGCCGGCTGCCGTCGTTCCAACCGCCCGCGTAATCGCGCGCGCTGACGACCGCCACGGCAACCGCAACGCTGAGCACCGCGTAGCCGGCAAATCGCTCGCGGCGATCGGAGTTGGCCGACGGAGGGTGACGGTGCATGGTGAAGCGCCGGGAAGCGTCAGGCAGATCGCAAATCGACGCCCGCCATCAAGCCTGCAAGCGAAAGGTCTTCATCTAGATCGGGCCAGTGCAAGCTGACTCCGCCGCCGCCAATTTCGCAGCGTTTGCGCTGCTCGGGCGTTGCACTGCTGAGCAGAGGAAACCATGCCAACGGCACGCTCAACACTCGGCCATCGGTCAGCGTTATTCGCATGGCGTCGTCATCGAATTCCACCGTCTTGGCAAGTGCCGACGTCGGCACAAACGCGCGCTTGGACTCTGCTTTGGCGTTAGCCGAAGTGCTCATTCCATGCCTCCAAAAGCTCGGGCTGGTGCTCGATCACAAGCCGCATAATCTGATTCAGTTCCCGTGCGTTGAACCCATAATTGACAACCAATTGAACCGGATCAAGCCAATACTTGGCTTCGTCATTGCCTGCCTTAACATGAATATGTGGCGCTTCATTTCCTTCGTTGCTGAAGAAGAAAAACCGGAAGCGTCCAACGCGGAGAACGGTCGGCATTCGTCTATTTTATCGCCGCTCGGGATTCCATGCCATGAGAACCGTGGTAGATTATTGAGCGGGGTTTTTCGCCGTTTTTACTCTCACCGCTGGCAGACCATGGAACTGCTGGGCGCGAGCGACGCTGTTGCCGGGGGCCGATGGCCGCGCTATCAACCGCTCGTGCTGGTGGCCGCGGCGCTGGCCGCCGGAATTGCGGCCGACCGCTTTTCGTCCACCGCGGTTGTCGCGTGGTGGCTGGCGGCGCTGACCTGCTGGTGCGCTTGGCTGCTGACATGGCGGCTGCGCTGGACGTTGTCGGGAACCGCGCTGCTTTGTCTGTCCGTCGCGGCACTCGGCGCCGCCTGGCATCATCAGCGCTGGCGGCTGTTCGGCGAGGATGAAATCGGCCGTTTCGCCGTTGAAGAGCCAAGGCCCGTATGCATCGAAGCGGTGGCCCTTAACAGCCCGCGCTGGGTGCCGGCCCCGCCCGACGATCCGCTGTGCGCCATTCCTCGCGGCGAGCGCACGCGGCTACGCATACGGGCTGCCGCGGTGCGCGACGGCGAACAATGGCGTCCTGCCTCCGGCGACGTGCTGTTATGGGTCGATGGGCGTCTGTCGGGCGTGCGCGCGGGCGATCCCTTGCGCGTGGTGGGACACCTGGCCGCTCCCGCCGCCGCACAAAACCCCGGCGAATTTGATTTTGCGCGGCACGCCCGTGCCGATCGGCAATTGAGCCGGCTCTCTGCGGATTTTCCCGAATGCGTTGAAGTAACGCATGGCGGCTCATCGTGGAGTATCTCGCGGCTGCTCGATCGGCTTCGCCACCAGGGCGACCAATTGCTGTGGCGGCGCCTTGACACTCGCCGCGCTCCGCTGGCCGCGGCATTGCTGCTCGGGCTGCGCGAAGAGCTCGATCTCGACACCACCGCCGCCTTCGCTCAAACCGGCACCGTTCACATTCTGTCGATCTCCGGTCTGCACGTCGGCATGTTGGCGCTGTTTCTGTTTTGGATCATGCGGCTGGGGTTGGTGGGCCGCCGGCTGGCATTGGCGTGCGTGGCCCTCGTCACGCTTGGCTATGCCCTGGTGATCGATGCCGAGCCCCCCGCCGTGCGCGCCACGGTGGTGGTGCTGCTCGTCTGTCTGGCGCAATGGCGGCGCGATGGGTGGCTGCCGTTCAACTTGCTCGCGCTGGCCGGCATCGTGGTCTTGGCGATGAACCCTTGCGAATTGTTTCGCATTGGCCCGCAACTGTCGTTTTTGGCCGTCGCCACGTTGGCCTGGTTCGGGCCGCTGCTGGCTGCGCGTCCGATCACCGATCCGCTCGACCGGCTGATTGCGCAAACGCGCCCGTGGCCGCAAAAAGTCGTCCGTCGCTGTGGCCGTTGGACGTGGCAAACCATCGCTCTGGGCCTGGTGGTTTGGGGTACCAGCGCACCTTTGGTATTGGCGCAGTTCCACCTGGTCTCTCCGGCAACGTTGGTGCTGACGCCGTTGTTGGCGGGCCCGGTGGCCTTGGCGTTGTTTTCGGGCTTTCTGGTGCTGACCGTCGGCTGGCTCGTGCCACCCGTCGGCGGCCTGGCTGCTTCGCTATGCGATCTTGCGCTGGAAGCCGTTCAACATGGCGTGGCGTGGGCCAGCGGCGCGCCGGCCAGCCATTTTTGGGCGCCTGGGCCGCCCGCCTGGTGGCTCATTGGGTTCTACGCGGTGTTGGCGGTGTGGGCCATCGCGCCTGCCTGGCGACCGCCGCGTCGATGGTGCTTCGGCGCGTTGGCCGCCTGGGCGGCCGCCTGGGCGGCCGCCGGCGCGGGCGCGCCGTTGCTGGCGCCGCCCGGGCCGCCGCGGCTGCAATGCACGTTTCTTTCGGTCGGCCATGGCTGCGCCGTGGTGCTCGAACTGCCCGACGGCAAGACGCTGCTCTATGACGCCGGCCGGCTCGGCTCGCCACAGGCCGGCGCGCGGTCGGTGGCTGGTTATCTTTGGCAGCGAGGCATCACGCATCTCGACGCGATCGTGCTCTCTCACGCCGATGTCGATCATTACAACGCTGTGCCGGAGCTTTTGCAGAAGTTTTCGGTCGGAGTCATCTATGCCACGCCCGCCATGCTCTACGACGACGGCCCGGCCATGCAAAAGCTGCTCGCGGCCATTGAATCGGCAAACGTTCCGTTGCGAAAAGTCTGGTCGGGCGATCGGCTGCGCGTGGGCGGCGATTGCCTGATCGAAGTCTGGCATCCGACCCGCGACGGCGTGCTCGGCAGCGACAACGCCAATAGCCTGGTGCTCGATGTCGAATATGAAGGGCGGCGGATTCTCTTGACCGGCGACCTGGAATCGCCCGGCATGGACGATTTGCTGGCCGAGTCGCCGGTTCACTGCGATGTGATTCTGGCGCCGCATCACGGCAGCGCGCGCAGCGACCCGCCGGGCTTTGCCGCTTGGACCACTCCCCAGTGGGTCGTGATCAGCGGCAGCTTTAGCGATCGCAAAGCGGAAGTCGAAAAAGCCTATCGCGATCAGCACGCCGAGGTGCTCACGACGGCCGATTGCGGCGCAATCTGTTTCACCATTGCGCCGCGCCGGCTCGAAGTTGTCGCATGGCGACGCCCCGCACCGCAGACCGAGTCAGGGCGGCTGGCGGCGGCCTGGGATCACCATTAGCTTCCGCTACGAATTCGTTGGGCTTACTTGGCATCGGCGGTGACACCCACGAAATCATCGGTGCGAAACGGCGTCAGCGGCAGTCCGGCCTGGCTGTATACATTGCACACCGGGTTGTCGGCCCAGGCGTAACGCACGGCCGCTGGTTCGCTCACCTCGTCCGACCAGACCTCGATCTTATCGCCCGCGATCTGCGCCTTGGCCCAGACAAACTTCGCTTTTTCGCCGTCGGCCGGCGCCGCGGCGATGGCAAAGCCGCGAGGCTCGGCGACGTCGAACGTCTTCAACCCGCCCGCCGCATGATCGATGGTGAGCACGAGCTTGTTGCCTTGCTTTTCCATCGACTTGTACCGCGGGCTTTGATACGGCACGTTCACGCCGTAATCGCGTGCCAAGGCCCACCGCGCCAGCCGCTTCGCCACGTCTTGCTTGTTGCGCGGATGGATGTCTTTGGCTTCGCCCAAATCGATGATCACCGCCTCGCCGGTTTTGGGCAATTTGTCCATCGTCAGAGTTTGAGCTTCGCGCAGCTCGGCCCAGGCGCTATCGGCGGGCTCCGTTTTTTCGGCCATGAAGTCGGCCAACTGTACCCAATAGAACGAGAAATCGCCGATGCCCCACTCGTCGCGCCAGTTTTGAATCATCAGCGGAAACAGATCGCGATACTGATAGGCGCGGCCCGCATTCGACTCGCCCTGATACCAAACAACCCCGCGCATGCCATAGCCGATCGTCGGCTTGAGCACGCCGTTGTAGATGTTGCCGGGCCGCGCGTTGCCGGTCATGTTCCGTTCGGGATTCATGGGTTGGGGAGGCGGTTGCGTGCCATCGGCCTTGGCCTTGGCGACGGCGTCTTTCCATTCGGCCAGTTTCGCTTCGTACTCGGCCTTGGCTTCCGGAAACTTCGACTCGATCTCTTGCCAGCGAGCCAGCAGCGGCTGGAAGCGATCGTCGGCGGCCAAACGCTCGCGGTTGATCCAGGCTTCGCAGGCCGATCCGCCCCACGCATCGTCGATTAGTCCGACCGGCACGCCCAGCGTTTGGTGCAGTTGCCGCCCGAAAAAATAACCGACGGCGGAAAACGACCGGGCGGTTTCCGGCGTACACGCCTGCCACTGACCTTGAAAATCGTTCTTCGGCTCCTGCGTACCCACCTGCGGCACCGAAATAAGCCGCAGCTTGGGATAGTTGGCCGACAAGCTTTCCAAATCGGCGTCGTTGGCGGCGCCAACGTCCCATTGCATATTCGATTGGCCGGAGCAGAGCCAGACTTCGCCGATCAGCACGTCGTCGAGCGTGATGGTGTTCCTGCCACGGACGGTCAATGTATGCGGCCCGCCCACCGCCAACGGCTGGAGCGTGACGGTCCACTTGCCATCGGCGCCCGCCTTGGTCATGTGCTTTTGTCCGGCGATTTCGACGGTGACTTCTTCAGCGGGATCGGCCCAGCCCCACACGCGGTCGGCGGCGTCGCGCTGCAGCACCATGTGATGGCCAAACAGGGCCGGTAGCTTGACATCGGCCCGCGCGCCGTGCCCGGCATAGACAGCCAGCGCGATCGCCAGGCAAAATCTGTTGAAGAGCGCGGAGAAGTGATTCTTCATCGGGAGTTCCTGTCGGTGGGGAAGTCGAACGCCAACCGGTCGCGAACGTTCGCCGGTATCGTGCGCCCCAGTGTACTTGGGGCGCAAGGGCTCTTCCAGTTGGACGCTTGCTTGAACACCGAGAAATTTTTGGGACGAGCGCCGCCGACAATGCAGTGTAGGCAGCAAGCCACGGAAGTCAGAATATCCGCCGAGCAGATGCGCCATCGCCCCTCGAACCGGATGCTTCGTTGGTGGGCGCAAAAATTCGGACGCAGCCAGTTTGGGACCCATATGGCCCCAAAAATGGGATTTCTCCCACTGCTGAGAGGGGGAGTCCGCCCGATCTTTTTTAAGAATCGTGCGGCGAGGCGCTTTCGTTCCCGCTTTGGCTGCGTCCTTATTCTGATCCTAGGAGGCGCCTTGGGGCGGACAAGACCCTTTTGAGGGGAGCGATGCCCTGGGGCCGATCAGTCATCCGCGCCAGCGCGGAATGATTCATCAGCCCACACTAGCCCGAAGCGCAAGCGAGGCCCGTCAATGAACTTACCTCGCTTGCGCTTCGGGTTGGTGTATGAACACCGTGGAAGGCACATTACGGGGCTGGTGAATCATCCGCGCTAGCGCGGCAAACGCCGGCGGCCGCCGGGCGGCAGTACACCCACCGGATGCACCTCGCGAATGTGGCTCTGCGGACGAACTTGCCGCAGCGATACCGCCTCGGGCAGCTCGTCGGCGGCGACATTGCCGGCCTCGTCGCGCACTTCAAGCTGCAAGCACACCTGTTCCGGCAATCGGTGGTCGAGCCGCCAGGCATAGCGCCCGCTGTTGGGCAACCCCGAAGCGATCGTCGTCCATGGAGCGTCTGGCTGTTCGCGGAAACGCAGTGACACTGGCCGCTTGGCCAATCGTTCGTCGTTAGCCTCCCAAGCGATCACCAGTTGGTCGGCGTCTTCGCCCGTGCCTTGCTCCGCCGACACGAGCCGGACTTCTGGAGGCGTGAGATCAACCTCAACCCAAACATCGGGCGGTTCCCCGGGCGCGGGCTCGTGGCTGCGCAGGCCCGAGGTGGTGGCCGCCACCACGCGAAAGCCGTACAGTCCTTCGCCGTCGGCATTCACAAGCATCGGGCTGCGGCAGTCGTCGTCGGCGCCGAAAAAGTTCCAAGTGCTACCGCCGTCGCGCGTACACCACAGTTCAACTCCGGCGATGCCGGCCGATCCGAGCGAATCGATTTCATAAACCAACTCGAACCGCTGTTTGTTGATCAAGTGGGGCTGGACGTCGGCCGGCGGCGGCGCCGTCTCTTCAGGCGTCGGCGCCTGATCGTGCTGCCGCCTGACGGGAGGATGAACGAGTTCCGGAATCAACGGTTGTTGGCCGCTCGGAGCGATCTCGGGACCGGAGTCGCGGTTTTTGCCGCCGCCGGCCGCGCGCGATGCCTGACGTTCCGGCGATCCAACGCCGTCGATCGCATGGTCGGAAAACGCCTGCCCCCGCGAGGGACGATAAAACGGATCGCCCGAGGCGTCGAGTGCGGGAAACGAGCGGTCTTCGTTTGGTGCGGCGGCGGTCGACGCCGCCTGCGGGAATGCGGCCTGCATTGGGGGTGGAGAATCGTCGGGCGACTCGTCGGCTGCCGCGGTATGGGCCGCGCCGGCACCGGCTCCACGCCCCCGGGCCAGTCGCAAGGGCTGCTCGCGGGCCGTATGGTTCTGGGCTTTATCCGCCACATCTGCCCGAATAATCAACGACGGTTCGCCGCCTTGCATCAAAGGAACGATGGTCGTCTCACCGACGTATTCGGTTTGTCCCGGCTTGAGCGCGGGCCGCTCGATCGCCACGCGTTGCCAGTTGCTTGCCAGATCAGTCGTTTTGTATTCAATGTGAAGCGTCTCGGCGGCCAGGTTTGGATCGGACACTTTCCAGCGGAGATGGACCTCGCCTCCGTCGCCTTCGCGCGCCTCGAGCGTGAGCGTGGGCGGCGCGGTATCGACCACCACTTTGATTTCGGGGGCGGGCCGCCCGGTCGGCAAATACTGTCCGGAGGCGAATTTGGTGCGAAGCATAAACCAATACTCGCCGTCCTGAGGCGCCTTGAACACAAAGCGTGTCTCGTCGGGCGGCGATTGCGCGTGCGGCGCCCACGTCTGCCCGAGGTCCGACGAGACGTGTAAATGAACTTCCTTGGGCCGATCGCGCCCCGGGCGGGGCTGATTGAAGCTCAAGGCAAATGTCGTCTTTCGCCAATAGAGCGTATCGGGTTCCTTGGCGGTTAACGATTCACTGGCTCCCATCGCGGCGGCGAGCCACAGCGCCGCGCGGAGCATCCAAAGGGTTCGAGCTTCCATGCCGAATATCCCGAAATCAGCGACGTGCCAGAACGGCTACGGTGCGCCACTGATATCGGCAGCGAGTCGGCGCGGCTTGAGAAAGAGTTTCCACAAGGGAAGTCTAGGCAAGCTGGCCATCGTAGACAGCCCGTCAAAGTTGCCTTTCGCTCCGCGAAAGCAACGCGCGGATTGTCGTCTTTCGCTCCGCGAAAGCAACGCTTCTTTCGCGGAGCGAAAAGCGACAATGGCGCGCACGATTATTCAGCGGCGTTTGCCTGCTCAACCGCCTTGTCGGCGGCTTTGAGCGCCGCGCGCATTTGGCGATCGGTGACCAGCGCGCTATCGCCATCGGTGTCGACCAGGTGGCTTCCCTCGATGTGATAGCTGAAGCGATCGGGCAGTTTGCCTGGCCCATTGCCTGGCCGGGCGGAACCAGGCGTTTGGCCGAGAAGCAGATCGCGCGGCTCAGTCCATACAATGTCCGACTCGGCAACTTCAACAATCAATTTGCCGACCGGGGCGACCGGGTTCGGCACTGCCGCGGTTGCAGCCGGCGGTTGCGCCGCAAATTGCCCGTTTGCCGCGTTCACCAATGCCAGATACGACGTGTTTGATTCGCTGGTCCCCGGATCGACGGGGCACGCGTACACGCGCGGCATTTCGTCGGCCAGCGGGCGGTTGTGGGCGCTGTCCCACGACTCGTCCAACCGGTAGCGCTGATAGAGCTTTTCTTCCTCTTGGCCCAATTGAGGCAAGATCAACACACGCCAACTGTGTTGGGGCACACCGCGCGCATCGTAGACAATGGCCGGCGGATAAACGCCGTGCTCGTCGTAGTAGTTCTGCAAGGCCACGGCGAGCTTGTGCATGTTTTCCGAACAGGCATGCCGCCGGAGGTAAGAGTCGATGGTGCGGCGCACCAGCGGCCATGCCACGATCACCGCGAGCATCATCAGCACCGCCAGACCGCCCACAATCCACATCGCCGCCGTTCGGCCCGACGACGAACGCAGCACAATGGCTGCGGCGGGCTGTTCATCTTCCGAGAAACGGTCGGCCATGCGGCCCTCGTCGTTCTTTCCTTCACGCGGCGCCGACGGCGACATCCGCCGGTGCGTCACAGCCGCCTTCGCGGCCCTCGGCGGTCAGTGTGGCACAGTCGCCCTCGGCTGTGAAATGGTCGGCTCGGTTTATGCCACGATACCCAGCTCCTCACGAGTTTGCCGAACAATGCCCACATATTGCCGGGCCAACGTTTCGATGCGCTGCAGATCGCCCGCGGCGACCGCCTTGGCTTCGACCAACGAGCCGCCCACCCCCAAGGCACAGGCGCCCGCACGCAGATAATCGGCCGCCGTTTCCAGGTTGACGCCTCCGGTGGGCATCAAGCGAACTTGAGGCAAAGGCGCCTTGACCGCTTTCAGATATCCCGGCCCCGTGATTTCCGAAGGAAAGACCTTAACCACGTCGGCGCCGGCTTCCCAGGCGGTCAGGATTTCGGTTGGCGTCAGCGCACCGGGCATGCTCAATTTACTATAGCGGCGGCAGCAGGCGATGACTTCCGGGCTGACGGTGGGCGAAACGATGAATTCGGCCCCCGCCAGAATGGCGATGCGGGCGGTGGCGGCGTCGAGCACGGTGCCCGCCCCCAGCAGAATTCTTCCGCCCAATCGGTCGGCGACCTGTTCGAGCACCCGCGGCGCACGTGGAACCGTGAACGTGACTTCCATCACGTCGACACCGCCGGCCACCAGGGCTTCGGCCACGTCGACTAGCCGGCTGGAATCGGTCGAGCGGATGATGGCCACCACGCCGCAACCCATCGCGCGATCTAAAAGCGAAGCTTGACTCATACCCGCATGGTGGGCGACCGCCGAGCGGATGTCAACGGCCGGGTCTTCGCGGATTGCCGGAAGGGCCTTGATCGGTTTTGAAATCGGGCAACGGTCTCTGTAGGGAACGGACTCCGTGCCGTTCCGCGGAGTGCGGCGCGGCGTCGATTCGAGCACTGGCGCCATGCGTGCAGCGGGGGTCACGCCGCCCGGCGGCCGTGGAGCTGCCGGCGCAGCTCCGTGCTGACTTCGGCGTGCGCCATGCGCGGCTCAACACGCAACGCCGCAAGCGCTTGCTGCAATTGGTCGGGCAGGCTCAGCGAAAGGTCGATAAAGACGTGCTTGCGGCCCTTGATTTCGCAGTTTCCGCCGCCCACGCCCCCCAACCATTCTCGCCGCACTTGGTAGCCTAACGCTTCGGCTGCCCGCAGCGCCTCTTCCAATAACTCGACCGTGTGCATCCCAGCTTCTCCAAATGGTCAAATCCATTGACGCCTCAGGAGTTATGGCGGGCGATTGTAGCCGCTCGGGCTATAGTCGCCCAGTCCAATGCGACGATGCCATAGCAGAGCCGCCACACGGAAATCATTCCGTCTCGTGGCGCTTTGGTGAACGGCGGAAGGGATTCCGTTTCGCGGGGGGAAAGCATGTCAAGTTTGGATGGCGACGAAGCGAGTTTGCGCGAACAGGTGGCGTCGCTGAAGGAGCAACTGGCCCACGCGCAGCGTCTGACCGCGCTGGGTGAGTTGGTGAGCACCACCACGCACGAGTTCAACAACGTGTTGATGACCATCATCAACTACGCCAAGCTCGGCCTGAGGCATAAAGACGCCGAAACTCGCCAGAAAGCGTTCGACAAGATTCTGGTGGCGGGCAACCGCGCCGCCCGCATCACCAACAGCATTCTCGGTTTTGCGCGCAACCGCAGCGGGGCCTTCGAGCCGACCGACATGCACAAGCTGGTCGACGATACGTTGCTCTTGCTCGAACGCGAATTGAGCAAATACCGAATTTCCGTCGAGCGGCAGATCGAGCCGGTTCCACGCGCGCGGGCCAACCCCAACCAGATTCAACAGGTGCTGCTCAACCTGCTGGTCAACGCGCGGCAAGCCATGCCGCAAGGAGGCCATGTTCTCGTGCGGCTGGCCTATGACACCGCCACCGAGATGGTCGAGCTGGTGGTGCGCGACAATGGCTGCGGCATGCCACCGGAAACGTTGCGGCGGATTTTCGAGCCGTTCTTCACGACCAAGCAAGGGCCCGATTCCAGCGGCAAAGGCGGTACGGGTTTGGGGCTTTCGGCGTGCCGCGATATTATCGAGGCGCACCAAGGACGCATTCGTGTCGATAGCAGCGTCGGCAAGGGAACGGCGTTCACCATCAAACTGCCGGTGTCGCAGACGAAGCCGTTGCCGGCGGCCAGCGAAGCGATTGCCCAGCGCCAGTTGGCGTTGTAGGTGGGTTTTCGTGCCTGGAAGCCCGACGCGTAAGCGAGGGTCTGGGCCGGCTTTTCCCTCGCTAACGCCTCCCATAATCGTGCAAGGCCATTTAGTTTTTACGGCAGCCATTAGCATACCGTCTCGTTCACCGATCCGCGCAAGGCGGATGGGGGCCTTAGCCCGGATTATTCATTAGCCTACACTAACCCGAAGCGCAAGCGAGGACGAGCAATGGACTTGCCTCGCTTGCGCTTCGGGTTGGAGTACGACCGGGCCGGGACTGGGGAATCGACGAATGAAACGACGCGACGTATTGAAGGCGATGGCGGCCTGCTCGCTGCCGGCCACGCTGGCGACGGCCGGCGACCAGCCGCGACAGCCCTTGGGCCTGGTGATTCATTCGTATGCGGTGCGCGCCGCGCGGCCCTTGCCGCCCGAATTTCCGCCAATCAACGATCCCTTGGCCTTGGTCGAACAGGCGGCGACGCTGGGCGCCGCGGGAGTTCAAACGCGAATCGCCGTGGCCGGTGCCGCCGCGCTCGACCGATTGAGAGAGGCCGTTGCCAAACGCGGCATGTATCTGGAAGGCATTGTCGCGCTGCCGAAGGACAAAGCCGATGCCCCGCGATTCGAAGCCGAAGTGCGTGCTGCCAAAACGGTGGGAGCGGCCGTGGTGCGGACGGTCTGTCTTTCCGGCCGCCGCTATGAGCACTTCGACTCGCGCGACGCATTCGACGAATTTGTCGAACGCTCGTGGCAATCGCTCGCGGTGGCGGAACCGCTGGCGGCCCGCCACCACATGCGGCTGGCGGTCGAAAACCACAAAGACTGGCGCATCGACGAGATGCTTGGCTGGCTGAAACGGCTCGACAGCCCGTGGGTAGGCGTGTGTCTCGATACGGGCAATAGCATCGCATTGCTGGAAGAGCCGCACGCGGTGGTCGAAGCCTACGCGCCGTGGACCATGACGACTCATTTGAAGGATATGGGCGCCGCTGAATACGCCGATGGCTTTTTGCTCGCTGAGGTGCCGCTGGGCGAAGGATTTCTCGACCTGCCCAAGATCGTGGCGACGCTTCGTAAGCACCGGCCCGAAGTGCGACTGAACTTGGAGATGATCACACGCGATCCGTTGCGGGTGCCCTGCCTGACTGACAAGTATTGGGCAACGATGGGCGATGTTCGCGCGGCCGAACTCGCCGAGGCGCTCAGACGCGTGCGCGCGCACGCCTTTGAGGGCGAATTGCCCGTGGTCAGCACGCTGCCACACCCGCGACAACTTCAGCGCGAAGCCGGCAATATCGACCGCTGCCTGGCCTATGCGCGCAAACACCTCGCCTGACATGCCCAAATCCGCCATCATCACGCTGACCACCGATTTTGGCGACGGCAGCCCCTATGTGGCGATCATGAAAGGCGTGATTCTGTCGCTCAACCCCGAGGCCGCCATCGTCGATGTCACGCACTCGGTGCCGGCCCAAGACGTGCGCCGCGGCGCGCTGGTCCTCGATGAGGTCACGACCTGGTTTCCCAACGGGGCGATCCACGTGGCGGTGGTCGATCCGGGCGTGGGCAGCTCGCGGCGCATTCTTTACGCCCAGTTTGGCCGGCAGCACTACATCGCACCCGATAATGGGCTGCTCAGCCGCTTGGCCCTGCGGGGGCCGGCCATTAGAATGGTCTCGCTTGAGGCGCCGGAGTTTTGGCTGCCGCGGGTCTCGGCGACGTTTCACGGCCGCGACATCATGGCGCCGGCCGCCGCTCGGCTGAGCCTGGGCCTGCTGGCCGAGCGATTGGGGCCGCCCACCAACGATTTTGTCAAGCTGCTCTGGCCGGAGGTTGTCATTTTGCCGCGTTCCATTCAAGGCTCGGTCGAGTCGATTGACTCATTCGGGAATCTTGTCACCGATGTCACCGAGCAGATGCTGGCCGAGGTGCCACGCGACGAGCGCGTCAAGATCGCCTGCGACGAGCACGAAACGCTGGGCATCTTTCGCACCTACAGCGATCAGCCGCCCGCCACGCTGATGGCCCTGATCGGCTCGCACGGCAAACTGGAGCTGGCCATTGTCGGCGACAGCGCCGCCGCCATGCTCGGCATCCGCACCGGCACGCCCGTGGTCGTCAGTTGGTGAGATCGGCAGAAACGGCGTGTGTCATCCCGCCGGCCAAACGAAAAGCCTCACGCGATTGCCATCCGGATCGTGTGCCGTGATCGTGGTAAAGCCCTCGGGATGCAGGCGGCGCGGACCCACTTCGATGCCGGCGGCCTCCAATCTCGTTTCGACCGCATCGAGATCGGCCACTTCCAAGGCCAAGCTCCAACGCCCCGATGCCGGGCCTGGGTCGTCGCTGCCCACGATGGCCAGCCGTCCGCCGCCGCCCACCAGCAGCGCGTAGCGGTCTTCCGCGATGCGCACCGCGCTGCGCATGCCGACCACGCCCTTGTACCAGTCGACCAGCTCCTGCCAGCGAGAGGTTCGCAGCTCGATGCAATACAGTTCCGGGGGCACGGCGTGGCTGGTGGTTAGGGGTTGGTGACTGGAGGCTGGAGGCTCCTGCCACTTGAGTACGCTCAATGCGATTGAACCCGATGCGCGCGCAAAAAGGAAGCGGTCTTGCGGCTTCAAGACCAGCTCGACCGCTGGCGCGGTGCGGTGGCCATTCGAACCAGCGGCGGATAACATAAGCAGCATGTCGCAAGTAAATGTTTCTCCTCGCCAATCGCAGCCTGAGCCGCTGCCGTCGAACATCACCAGTGTGCAGCCGGGCGGAGGGATTTGCTATCAGATCGAGCTGACCTGGGGCCGCTGGCGGCGAGGATACCTGCGCCGTTTCCGTAGTGGCTATGTGCGGCGCATGGCCGAACGCATGCAAGGCAGCGCCGCCGGCGCGCCGCACGACGTGCTCGATCCGCGCGATCTGAAGTATTGTCGCAATCTCTGCACCGCCGAGTGGCCCCCAGCCGACGATCGCTTCGCCTGGCGAAGCCGGCTGGGCTTCGCTCGCTGGGGCCTGGCCGAGTTGCAATTGATGGGTTTTCCCTTGCTGGCACTGACCGTGGCGCTGGCAGTTTGGTGGTGGTATCTGGCCATTGTCCCCGGCGTGGTGCTCGGCCTGGTCGTGTGGTTTTTTCGCGATCCGCCACGGCGGGTGCCGCCAGAGCTCGGCCTGTTGGTGTCTCCCGCCGACGGCACGATCGCCGAGGTGACGCGCGTCGAGCACGATGAATTCATCGGCGGGCCGGCGGTGAAAATCGGCATCTTCCTGTCGATCTTCAATGTTCACATCAATCGCGCTCCGCTGGCCGCGCGCGTCATCCGCTTGCGATATGAGCCAGGACTATTCTTGAACGCCATCAACCCCGACAGCCGCATGCTGAACGAAAATCTGACGATCGGGCTGGAAGAAGACGCCGCGCCGCATCGCCGGCTGGTGGTGCGGCAGATTGCCGGGTTGTTCGCCCGGCGGATCGTCTGCGAATTGCGGCCCGGTGAAACCATTGCCCGCGGGCACAAGTTTGGCATGATTAAGCTCGGCTCGCGCACCGAGCTGATCGTACCGGAAGAAGAGGGGCTCCGGGTACTCGTGGGCGTCGGGCAAAAGGTCAAGGCGGGTACTTCGGTCGTGGCGAGGTATGGGCCTGAAATTTCTTTGGACATCGGGGCCGATGCCTCGAAGAATCTTACCGCCGCGGGCTGACCTGCCGTCAGATTTCGTCGCCGCCGTCGTCATCGGGGAGGCGAAAAGGGAGGCGAAAAGGTGTCAGGAACCTTTTGTCGATGAATCCTGCTCCTTCTTCGGGCGGCCGCGAGGTCGAAGGGTTG
>DASVHB010000695.1:0-3498 GCA_036379195.1 Pirellulales bacterium | reverse complement strand
GCGGATGGCCGAGCGTGAAGATCGCTTGTGGATGGTTCACGAGAGCGCGCCGGTGGCGTGCGAATCGCCGCGCGGGGCCGGCGCGGCGCCACGCGCAAGCGACGTCGAAAACGTCGACGACGGGATTAACGCGGTGGAACGATCGCCCGAAGCCATCGCCGCGGGGCAGCGGTTTGCGCATTTACCGGCTGGGCTATGCGACCTGGCGCACCTGGCCCGCGGGCGACGGAGCGGGAAAGAGTCCGTTTCCTGCACAGAGCGGAGCGACACAGAGTCCGTTGCCGATCGAGAACTGCCCCAGCCAGCAGGTGAAATTGAAAACTCAAGAACGCCGGTTTCGACCCTCTTCGAGCGGCGCTGTGCCGAGGCGTTTCGTTGTCTGGGCTTCGAGGTGCGCGAGTTGGGCCAAGGCCGCGGGCGGACCGCCGATTGCCTGGCCGTGGCCGCGGCCGAACGATTCGCCGTGATCATTGACGCCAAGGCGCGCCGCGAAGGATACACGCTGGGCACCGACGACCGGCAATTCTGCGAATACGCCAGACGGCACTGCCGCGAGCTGGCGCAGTCGGGCGTCGAACGCGTCTACTTCGCGGTGATCGGCCACGGCTTTCGCCAGACCGACCTGGACAAGCTGGCCGGCCTGATGACCGGCACGCCCATTCGCAGCGTGGTGTTCATCGAGGCCGAGGCCCTCATGGCGTTGGTAGACCAGAGCATTCGCAGGCGGCGCGAATTTCGCCTGGCGGAAATCGACCGACTGCTGGTCCGCTTCCGCGGCATCGGCAAGCCTCTGCCCCGGCCGCCCACGGTAAGTCCATTGCAAACCCGTTCCTACCCCCGAACGTTTCGGCCCATCAGTTGGACTTTACGGATAGGGCAGTCTGCGAAATAATACATGATTGGCATGTCCATAGGGGACGATCCGCGCAAAGGGGCGTCCCGTTTGCAGTTAGATCGTCACGGCATTGGGGAGTTTGGCATGGCGCAAGCCGAAATCGTTCCGGTAGGCAGCGACTTCGATCCGGCGGAAACCTCCGAATGGATCGAATCGTTGCAATACATCCTCGAAACCAAAGGACCGGAACGCGCCCGCTACCTGCTCTCGGTGCTCGACGAAGTGGCCAGCCGCAATGGCGTCGAGCTGCCGTTTGCCATCAACACCCCCTACATCAACACCATTCCGCCCGATCAGCAGCCGGCCTATCCCGGCAACCGCGAGATCGAACGGCGCATCAAGAGCATCATCCGCTGGAACGCGATGGCCATGGTCTCGCGGACCAACCATCAAGATTCGAGCATCGGCGGGCATATCTCGACCTACGCCTCCGCCGCGACGCTCTATGAAGTGGCCTTCAACCATTTCTTCCGCGGCAAAGGCGAAGACTATTCGGGCGACATTATCTTCTTTCAGGGGCACGCGGCGCCGGGCATGTACGCCCGGGCGTTCGTGGAGGGGCGACTCACCGAGCAGCAGCTCGTCAACTTCCGTCAAGAGCTGGCCCCCGGCGGCGGGCTGTCGAGCTATCCGCACCCCTGGCTCATGCCCGGCTTCTGGGAATTCCCCACCGTGTCGATGGGTCTCGGTCCGATCATGGCCATTTATCAGGCCCGCTTTGCCAAGTACCTGGCCGACCGCGGCCTGAAGGACACCAGCGGCCGCAAGGTGTGGGCGTTTTTGGGCGACGGCGAATGCGACGAACCCGAGACGCTGGGGGCCATCACGCTGGCCTCGCGCGAGAAGCTCGACAACCTGATCTTTGTGATCAACTGCAACCTGCAACGGCTCGACGGCCCGGTGCGCGGCAACGGCAAGATCATTCAAGAGCTCGAAGGCGCGTTTCGCGGCGCCGGTTGGAACGTGATCAAAGTCATTTGGGGCGACGACTGGGACACGCTGCTCGACCGAGACAGAACCGGCCTGCTCGTGCAGCGGATGGGCGAAGTGGTGGACGGCGAATACCAGAAATACACCGTCATGCCGGGCAGCTACATCCGCGAAAACTTTTTTGGCAAGTATCCCGAGCTGCTCGAGTTGGTCAGTCATCTCTCTGACGAAAAGCTGCGCAATCTGCGGCGCGGCGGGCACGACCCCGAAAAGGTCTATGCCGCCTACAAAGCCGCGGTCGAGAGCAACGGCAAGCCCACGGTCATTCTGGCGAAGACGATCAAGGGCTATGGCTTGGGCGAAGCCGGCGAGGGCCGCAACGTCACTCACCAGCAAAAGAAACTGAACGAAGAAGAGTATCGCGAGTTTCGCAGCCGCTTCGGCATTCCGATTTCCGACGAAGATGTGGCCGAGGCGCCGTTCTATCGCCCCGCCGACGACAGCCCCGAGATGCAGTATTTGCAGCAGCGGCGGCAAGAGCTGGGCGGCTATGTGCCGGCCCGCATTACCAGGCCGCTGCCGTTTAAGATGCCGCGGATCGACGAGTTCTCCGATTCGCTCACCAGCAGCGGCGACCGCGAAGTCTCGACCACCATGGCCTTCGTCAAGCATTTCGGGCGGCTGCTGAAGCATAAGGAAATTGGTAAATACATTGTGCCGATCGTGCCCGACGAATCGCGCACCTTCGGCATGGACCCGCTTTTCCGCCAGTGCGGCATTTACGCCCACATGGGCCAGCTTTACGAGCCGGTCGACAGCGAGCAGTTTCTCTACTACCGCGAGGCGAAGGACGGGCAGATTCTCGAAGAGGGAATCACCGAGGCGGGTTCGATGTCGTCGTTCATCGCCGCCGGCACCGCGCCCAACACGCACGGGATCAACATGATTCCGTTCTTCATTTATTATTCGATGTTCGGCTTTCAGCGCATCGGCGATTTGATTTGGGCCGCGGCCGACGCCCGCTGCCGCGGCTTTTTGCTGGGCGGCACCGCCGGGCGCACCACGCTCAACGGCGAAGGTTTGCAACACCAAGACGGGCACAGCCATTTGTTCTCGATGGCCTACCCGACGGTGCATTCGTACGACCCGGCCTATGCCTACGAGACGGCGATCATCGTCATGGAAGGCTTGCGGCGGATGTACGAAGAGTGCGAAGACTGCATGTACTACATCACGCTGCACAACGAGAACTACAAGATGCCGGCCATGCCCGACGGCGCCGCCGAAGGCATCATCAAAGGCGTCTATCCGCTCTCAACGCTCGACGTGGATAAAAAGCGGCCCAAGGTCCAGCTTTTGGGCAGCGGGGCGGTTCTGCGCGAGACGTTGCGAGCGCAACAGTTGCTGGCCGAAAAATATCAGGTGTCGAGCAACGTGTGGAGCGTGACCAGCTTCACCGAGTTGCGACGCGAGGCGCAGGCCACGGCCCGCTGGAATCTACTGCATCCGGGCGAGAAGCCCCGCCGCTCGTATCTGGAAGAAACGCTTAGCACCCAGAGCGGACCGTTCATCGCCAGCAGCGACTTTGTGCGGGCCGTGTCCGAGCAGATTTCGCCCTGGCTGCCCGGCGGGTTGTTCTGCCTGGGCACCGACGGCCTGGGCCGCAGCGACAC
>DASVHB010000694.1:0-13279 GCA_036379195.1 Pirellulales bacterium | reverse complement strand
CGCGGCGGCCCAGCCGGCGATGAGCTTCCTCGGCAAAGGCCACTGCCCGTGGTTCGACGGCCAGCCCCTCGGCCATGTTGCGGTATTGCGGCTGCACGTCCACGGTGATCTGCGCGCCGGGCCAGTCGGCCGCCGCGGCCTCGGCGACTGCTCGCAGCAAGCGGGCCTGCTCGGCCAGCTTGGGCGTGTCGAAATCGCGCAGCAAAATCTTCATCGTAACCGACGCCACGCCGCCCTCGGTTTGATAAGGATGCACAAAGCCCTGCCGCCCGTCGGTTCGCTCGGGCGAAAGCTCGGTCGGCAAGCGCGACAGAAAATCGCCCGCCACGCGCACCGCGTTGACCATGCGTCCCTTGGCGATCGAGGGATGAATGTTGACGCCCCGCACCGCGACGGTCGCCAGATCGGCGGAAAATGTCTCGACGTCGATCTGATCGACGCCCGAACCATCGAGCGTGTAGCAGACGGTGGCCGCCATCTTCGGTAAATCGAGGTGATCGACCCCGTGGCCGATCTCTTCGTCGCAGGTGAAGCAAACGCGAATCGGCGCATGCTTCACCTCGGGATGCTCGGCCAGCCAGGCCACGGCCTCGACGATGACGGCCAGGCCCGCTTTGTCGTCGGCGCCCAACAGCGTCGTGCCGTCGCTGGTGATGATTGTCCGGCCGGCAAGCTGAGCCAGCTCAGGGTTTTCCGCCACGCGAATGATTTGCGAAGCGTCGCCGGGCAACACCAGATCGCCACCGTGGTAGTCGCGCCAAACCTGTGGCCGAACGTTCGCCCCGGTGGTCTCGGGCGAAGTATCGAGATGTGCGTTAAAGGCGATCATCGGCGCGGCGGAGGCAGCATTGCCCGGCAGCGTGGCCATCACGATGCCGTGCGCGTCCTGAACGGCGTCGGTCAGGCCGATCTCGCGCAGCTCGTCAACCAGCAATCGCCCCAGCAGAAGCTGGCCGGGCGAGCTGGGATAGTCTCCACCCGGTTCGCCGGCCGTCGTATCGACGCGCACATAGCGCAAGAAGCGTTCCAGCAGCCGAGCGTCATTCACTTCAGGCATTCGTTCGTACCCGATACGCGGAGTAAGGAAAGGCAAAAAAATGGAGGGCAAAAAGATGGAAGAAGGGAAGGGTCGAGCGAAGCCGTTTTGTGGTTTTCATTTTTTTGCCCCTCATCTTTTTGCCTGCTCAACGGATTGCGTGAAGCGGCCGCCCCGCAAAAAGCCGGCGGGATGAGTCGTATGGCCAGTGCTTACCAGATCGGCCACGATTTCGCCGAGCACCGGGGTAAACTTGAAGCCGTGGCCCGAAAGCCCGGCGACAAACATCACTTGCCGGTGCACGGGATGACGATCGACGACAAACTGCGCATCGGGACTCATGGTATACATGCAAACGCTCTGTTGTGTTACGCGAGCTCCGGCTCGCGGCAGGCACTGGCGAGCAAATTGCTCAACCGGCGCCAGATCTTTCGCGGTAATCGCGCGGTTTACGTTCAGCGGATCGGTCACCACGTCGCCGCCCGTGTGCTCGGCCACTTTGACGCCGGCGGAGTCGATTTGCGGCGTGCCATAGAAGATGCCATTCGGCAGTTCATACAAAAACGCCGGGCAACCTTCGCTTCGATACGCATCGTTGACTGTCTCGAACCAGAACAACGGCTTGCGGCGGACTTCAAAGCGAATGCCGATGTCAGTCAGCATTTGGCCCGCCCAGGCCCCGGCGCTGACCACCAGGTGATCTGCCCGCAATGTCTCGCGGTCGGTCCGCACCACCACGCCCGAACCATCGGCCTGCCAGCCAAGCACTTGGCGGTCGGTGAGCAGCTCGGCGCCGGCGGCCACCGCTTGCGAGGCATGCGCGGCGACGCACCGCTCGACGTGCAGAAACCCCGCCCGCCGCTCGTAAACGCCGGTCAAACCCTCGGGCACCCCAAACCCAGGCCAGCGGCTGGTGATCTGAGCGGCGGAGATTTGCTCGACTTCCAGCGCGTGAGCGGCCGCGCTGGCGAGCACGCCGGTCACGACCTCGCCGTGCGCCGGACCGATTTGCAGCAAGCCGGGCTCCTCGCGCAGCACGTTGCCCGTGCGTTTCGCCAGCTCGTCCCAAAGCTCGTATGCCCGCAACACCAGCGGCACGTAATCGGAATGCTCGAAGTAAGCTTGGCGGATGATGCGCGTGGCGCCGTGCGAACTGCCAAGGTCGTGCCCCGGCGGAAAACGATCGAGCCCCACGGCGCGCACTCCGCGGCGAGCGAGGTGGTCGAGCGCTGCGCTGCCAACGCCGCCCACGCCCAGCACGATGGCCTCGTAGCTCTTCAAAGCGAGATGCTATCCCGGTGACGACGAATCAGGCCAATAAATCTCGAGCAAAAAAATGAAAGAAGAGCGTGGTTGAAGCCTGCCTCCTTCATTTTTTTGCCTCCCGATATTTTTGCCTTCCGCGTGCGCGGAGACAAGTCACTGGGCGTTTTCGTCCGCCTTCTCGTCCGCCGCTTTAGGCAGCTTGGCCGAGAACTGATCGCGAAGGTTCTTGGCCAATTGATCGGCGGGCTGGAGCTTGATGACCTTATCGAGCTGCTTGACCGCCTGCGACGGATAGCCCAGATAGCCATAATGGAAACCCAGCAGAAACCGCGTGCCGGGATCATCGGGGCTGTCTTTAATGGTTTTTTCCAAGGTGCGTAGTTGCCTGGTGTAGTCGCCCACTTTGCCGTATAGCTCGCGGTAGTTGCTGACCACCACGCCCCATTGGTCGTCGGAGAGCAGCGTCATGGCCTGCTGCGTGGCGCCCGCCGCTTCGTCGTAGTTGCCGATGGCAAACAACCCTTGGGCCAGCATCATCAACAGCACGCCGTTTTGTGGATCATCGACCACGGCGTGCCGCCAGGCATAGACGGCGCCTTGGTAGTCGCCGGCCTTGAAATCGTTTTCGCCCTTTTCGGCAAAAACTTCGGCGTCGGTCGATTTGGCCGGGGCCTGCGTGGCGGCGGGCACTGGCGTGACCGCGTTTGCCACACCGTAGCCGACCGGCGCGCCATAGCCGCCATAGTAATAAGGACCGTAGCCGTAGCCATAATAAGGATACCCGTAGCCGTAGCCGTATCCTCCATAGCCGAGACCATATCCCAGGCCGCCGTACCCCAGCCCATAGCCGAGTCCGTACAGACCATAGCCCAGGCCAAAAAACGGATAGCCAAACCCAAAGCCGAAGAACGGATAGCCAAACCCGAAGAATGGAAAGCCGAAGAAGCCGCGGCCGAAATTATGGTTGTTTCCGTTGTTGCCGTGGTGGTGATGGTGGGCCATGTTTCCTTGCCCTCCGTTCATACCATGATGACCTCCATGATGACCGTGGTGGCCCATCATGCCGCTGCCCGTTGTTCCGGCGCCCGTGGCGCCCAGACCGCTATGCCCGAGAACACTTTGCCCCAAGCCACTATGCCCCAAGCCACCATGCCGCAGCCCGCCGGTTCCGGCGCCGGCCAGGTTGGCGCCGGCGTGGTGATTGAGAAATTGGGCGTGATGCCCTGCGGAAGTCGCTTGATGATTGAGCAGCGATTGGGCATGGTGGCCACCGGTGTTGCTGACACCGCGAAATCCGCTGGTCACTTGCTGCCCGGCGTGGTGTCCGAGGTTGCCTTGATTCAACCCGCTGTGATTCAGGCCGCTGTGATTCAGGCCGCTGTGATTCAGCCCGCTTTGATTCAGCCCGCTTTGATTCAGGCCGCTGTGATTCAGCCCGCTGTGATTCAGGCCGCTGTGATTCAGGCCGCTTTGTCCGAGCGTGCCGGCATGGCCGCCTACGTGGCGTGTGGTGAACGAATTGGGATTGTGATGCAACCCGCCCAAAGCCGAGCCGGCATGATGCGTTCCGCCATAAAGGCCACCCAGTGCGCCGCTGTGATGCCCGCCGATCGAGGGCGAGGCGAAGCTTCCGCCGTGATGGCCGCCGATCGACGGACTGGCGAACGTTCCGCCGTGGTGCATGCCGCCGAGGCCGCCATAATGCCCGCCAAGAGTACTGCCGCCCAAGCCGCCGTAATGCCCGCCGCTCAACCCCCCAAAGCCACCATGATGGCCGCCGAACCCGCCCAGGTGACCGCCGCCGAAGCCACCCATATGACCGCCGCCGAAGCCACCCATATGGCCGCCGCCAAAGCCACCGTGTCCGCCGCCAAATCCACCGCCACCATGGCCGCCTCCGCCGCCGCCGCCGCCATGTGCCCAAACCGGCTGAGGAACGCTCCAGAGAACGACCGCAATCAATGCGGCCACGGCAGACAAGGGGCGGGAACGCATGGCAAGCTCCTAAAATCCGGGGTCACGACCTCCTACCAGTTCTATTGTAGGCTGCCCGGCTAGAGTCTCTAGGATGCTTGCGGGTTTGTAAGCGAGGGGCCAGCAGCCCGGGGAATCGGCATGGTCGCCTTTCGCTCCGCGAAAGTAGCGTCGTTTCGTTCCGTGGAAGACCACTTGGGGCGGCCCATCCATTCGTCGCGCACGGCTATTTGGGATTCTCAAAGACGGCGTCTTCGACCGAGTCAAGGAACCTTATTTCCGTCACTTCCAGCTCGACGATCTTATTACCGTTGGCGATGTAGGAGATCTTTTTTGGATATACCAGGCCGTCGAGCTCCGCGAAATCGTCGTAGGTTTCATCGAACACGCCCGCTTGCATCTGCCGCGAGAACTTGACGAGCGTGAAGTTCACCTTGTCAAAGTAGAGCCGCACATCGGGACGGTCGGCGTGCGAGACCTTAACGCCCACAGCCGGACGGCCGTCGATGGTAATCTCGTCAACAGGCGCAAGTTGGAACCCCTCGTCATCAAGCGGCAACAAGGTGGCGATCCATTCGGCATAGAGCTTGTCTCGGTATCCGGCGACCCGCGTGGCATCCGTGATCGGGCCGACGTTGTTGGTCCAGATTTGTTTGCCGTTGAATTGGATGGCGAACGGCACCTTGTTGCCGCGGTTGAGCGATTCTTGCTCGGTGGCGAACTTCTCCGGCAAAACCGCGGTGACCTTCATCGTTAAATCAGTCCAACCCGTGCCGCCTAACGCCTTGCCCTTGTATTCGTATTGAACGGGCTTTTTATACTGGGCCAGCACCTCGCGCCCGCCCATCGCCTCGATCGCCTGATCGATGATCGCTCGGGCGTCGGCGTGCTCATCCGCCCGTGCCTGCGCGGTAATCAGTGCGGTCGCGACGACAATCAAGCAGCTCAGCAGCAGAGATCGTGTGGTCATGATTGGCTTTCCTCGCAAGACGTTCTAAATCCGCCATCCGCAGCGAAACTCGACATGAGACACCGGGGCATCGCCAAGGCTCTGCTCCGGCCACCGGGCCGTTGTCAATCGCTCGAAACCCTGAGTCTTTTACTGGTGTGCCAGCCGCCCGCCGACATAGGTGGCCAGGACCCGCGCGTCGCGAAGGTCGTCGATCGGGCAAGTGAGCAAATCGCGGTCGACTACCACCAGGTCGGCCAGCTTGCCCGGCTCGAGCGAGCCAATCTGGTCGTCAAAGAACATGATCCGCGCGTTGTTGATCGTGTAAAACCGGATGGCCTGTTCGCGCGTCAGAGCTTCTTCGAGATGCAGCGGCTTGTCGTACCCCTTGGCCCGCCGGGTGATCGCCACCCACATGCCGAGAAAAGGATTGTACGGGTTAATCGACCGCAACGAGCCGATCTTTTGCATGTGATCGCTGCCGCCGCCGGCGGTCACGCCCGCGGCAAACAAGCTGTGCAACGGCTGAAACCAGCGCAGCCGTTCGTCGCCAAATTGGGCCACCAGCGTGCGCGTGTCGAGATAAAGCCAGGCGGGCTGAAGATCGACCATCACGCCCAACCGGGCCGCCTGGTCGATGGCTTCGCGGCTCATGAAGTTTGAGTGCGTGAGGCAGGGCCGCGTGGCGGCGATTGGCGTCGTCTGGTTGACTTCTTCATAGGCCGCGAGCAGCTCGTGTACCGCGCCGTCGCCCACGCTATGGGCGGTGAACTGCAGGCCGTGTTCGACCGTCGCCCGCACCATCGGCACGAGCACGTCGTGCGGAATATACAGCATGCCGCGGTAGCGCGGGTCGTCGATGGCATAGATGCGGCTGACGCCCCAGGGCTTGCGCAGATAGGCGCTGCCGGTGAGCATGCCGCCGTCGAGGAAGGTCTTGATGCCGATCAACCGCAGCCACTCGTCGCCGCGGCAGAGCGGGTCGGCGGCGATGCGATCGATCTGCTCGATGATCTGCTCCGTGGCGACGGAGGTGTCGACACTGTGCGAAAGCCGCGTTCTTAACGGCAGCTTGTTGGCGGCACGCAGCCGGCGATACTGTTCGACGTCTTTGGCGCTGGCGTTGCGGTCGATGATCGACGTGATGCCGACCGAGAGATAATCGTTCAGGAGCTTGAGAAGCTGATCGTCGCGCTGCGCGGGCGTGGCTTTCGCGCTGGCCGCGGGAATTTTCAGGTATCGCATCGCGCTGCGCAAGATGCCGGTTGGCTCGCCGGTTTGCGGGTCGCGTTCGATCTTGCCCGGCCCGGTCACTTGAAAGTCGCGATCGATGCCGCTGAGCTTCAAGGCCAGCGAATTGGCCGAGGCGTCGGGCCCGGTGGAGAAGACCACGGGATGCCGCGGCGCGGCCTCGTCCAACTCGGCCTTGGTCGGATAGCGTTGTTCTTTCAGCCGCGTGATGAACACCTGCCGCACGACGATCCACTGCCCTTCGTCCAGCGCCTCGGCCCGCGAGCGGATGTAGGCCAGCACGTCGGCGACGGTTTCCATGTCGGGCACGGGATGATCGAATTCGTGCATGCTGGCGCCCACCGGATGCACGTGCGAATCGATCAGTCCCGGCAGCACCATCTTGCCCGCCAGATCGACGAGCCTGGTGTTCGCCCCCTTACACTGCAACACCTGCTCGTCGTCGCCCGTGCGCAGAACGCGGCCGCCTTTGACGGCGACGGCCTGGTGAATCGCGAAATTGTCATCGACGGTTACCACCCGTCCATGATGCAAGATCAGATCGGCCTCGTCGGCGGCGAGAGCCGGCGCCGAAACCAACGCCGCGAGCGAAACGGCGATGAAGCTGCGACGCGAGAGGTTAAAGTGCATGCGTAGTCAAAGCTCGAGCGGATGAAATCGGTTTCCGCTCATGGTAACGCACGCCAACTTTGCCTGCCAGCTTCGGTGACCGGCAACCACCGCTCACACCAGTTCGGCGATCGGCTGGCCTTCTTCAAGCATGTAGACCGGGCGGCCTGCCTGGTTGACAAACTGCACCTTGGGGTCGATGCCCAAGACATGGAAGACCGTGGCCATCAGGTCTTGCGGGCGGATGGGCTTCGAGTTGGGAATGTCGGCCTTGCGCGCCGACTGCCCCACCACCTGTCCCATGCGCAGGCCGCCTCCGGCCAAAGCCAGCGTGCTCAAGGGCGCCCAGTGGTCGCGGCCCGCGTTGCGATTGATCTTGGGCGTGCGGCCGAACTCGCCGGTGACCACCAGCAGAATCTTCTCGCTCAGGCCGCGGTTATAAACATCGTCGACAAACGCGGCCAAGGCACGGTCGAGCTCTGGGGCGCGGCGCTTCATCGCGCGTTCGATCTGCCCGTGCATGTCCCAGCCGCCGTACGAAACCGTGACGAAACCGCAACCGGCCTCGCACAACCGGCGGGCGCTCAGCAGTTGCTCGCCCAGGCCCTTGCCATAGCGCTCGACGACGTGCGGACCTTCGCCTTTGGTATCAAAGGCTTTGCCGGCATTTCCCAGCACCAGGTCAAAAGCCTGCTGCTCGAAGCGATCGAGACCCTCGATCAGGGCATCGTGATCAGCGCGGCGTTTCAGCCGATCGAGCCCGTCGAGCAGGGTGCGGCGGTCTTGCAATCGCTCGTCGGAAACCGCCAGCTCCATGTTGCGCCGCGCCTGGCCGCTGGGGTCGAACGGGGCGTAGGCGGTGCCGAGAAAGACCGGACCATCGGCGCCCAACCGCCCGAGCCGCACATAAGTCGGCATGCCCGTGCGCGGGTGATTCGCCCCCCGCACGCGCGACAGAATCGAGCCGATCGCCGGGCGCGTAGGCAGGCCGCCGTTGTCGGCGGTGCGGTTGTCGTAACCGGTCATGACAAAGTGGGTGCCGCCCGCGTGACCGCTGTTGCTGTGGGCGAACGAGCGCACCAGCGCCATGCGGTCTGCCACCGAGGCGAGCTGTGGAAAGGTGCCGCCGATGGTGACGCCCGGCAGCTTGGTCGAGACTTCGCCGGTGACGCTGCGATACTCGCTGGGGGCCGAAAGCTTGGGGTCGAAGGTTTCGATGTGCGTGGGACCACCTCCCAGCCAGACCCAGACGACCGAGGTGTCTTTCACCGGGCGGCCCGCGGCCGCGGCCTGTGCTCGGGCGGCCAGAAGCTGGGGCAGCGCCATCGCGCCGGCCCCCAAGGTGCCGATCTTCAGAAACTCGCGGCGAGTGGTCCCTTCACAATCGCGGTAGGTGCGGTTCGACAACAGATCGAGCATGGCGACTTCTCCAGCGGGAAACCGGTCCGAAAATGCCCCGCCAAATTATATCGACCGTCTTAACAAGCCACAACCAGGGCTCCTTCGGCATCTGCCTCCGCGGCGCTCAAAATTCGGGTATTTGGCGATCTCCGAAACCGCGACGTTACCAATCATGTCGTTGAACCGGCCCATCCAACAACGCAACCCTGCGCCGCGAATACGGCGGTGGCCGCGGCGCTCAGGCGGCTAGAGATGCCGGCTCGCTTTGCGCCGCCCCGACCAACGCGGCGACCAGCGCATCGGGCGAGTGCTTGGCGCGCCAGGCGGCGGCGTGCGCTTCGGCCCGCGCGCGATACTCGTCGTAATGTTCGATCAGCCGCTCGACCGCGTCGCAAAACGACGCTTCGTCATAAAAAACTTCGCCGGCGCCAGGCGGCAACTGCGCCGACATCCAACTGCGGGCCGGCGCCACCACGGGCCGTCCGCCCGCCAGCGCCTCGGCCAAGGTGCCTGAGCTGCAGGCCCGATACCGATTGCGTTCGTAAGGCAGCAACACGACGTCGGCCCGCGAGACCAGGGCGTAATAATCTTCCGGCGTCAGCGGCGCGTCGAGTCCCAGCAGCTCCACCGATTCGATGGGGAACCGCTTGAGCCGATCGAGGCTTGCCGCGCTGAGCGGATTGAATTGCGGCGCGCTCACATTCGCCTGCACCAGCAGCCGCGCTCGACCGTTGCGGAAATAGTTTTTGTAGAGCCGGTCGACCAGGCCGGGCAAATAGGGAAATCCCTTTTCATCGCGGGCCTCGCCCAGGTACGCCAACCGCAACGGTTCGCCGGGCCGCCGCACGACGGGCCGAATGTGTTCGCCGCGAAACGGTATGGGCAACACGCCAACGGGCCGCCCCGCGAGCAATTGGTAGTCGCCAGACAACTCCTCGGTGTCGGTATAAAACCTGACGTGCTCTCGGCAACCATCGCGCTCAGCGAGCGATAGAAACGCTCGATACATTCGCACCAGCGGGGCATGCTCGAACTCGGCCTGCGTCGGCTCGCAACGGAAGAGCGAGTGCCGGAATTCCAAATGGAACGTCGGCGAACGCGCGCCCCATCGCTGAGCGACCAGGCACACCGCCAGCACCTCTCGCGCGTGCGCGGTGCCCAGCAAAACATGATCGCCGGCGGCGGCGCCCGTGAGCGACAACAATCGCTCGAGGTCGTCCAGAAAGACCAGCCCGTATTCGATTTCCCGAGCCTGATCAGGCGCCAACGCCGCCAACATCGCAGCGACCAGGCCAGATCTCGCGGGGTCGCGCAGCGCCTGCGCAAGGTGCGGCATGCCGGCGAGCCGCACAGCATCGTTCCGATCGCTTCGGCGCAACGCTTCGACCCACTGCACCAGGCGTGCGCGCAGCGGCGCACGATATTGCCGCCGCAGGATCCGCGGAATGCAGCCTTTGGCGAACCAGCGCGCGGCCTCATCGAGTGCCGGCGGAAGCAGATAGAACGCCGCGCGCTGACCGGCCCAGCAACACCGCCGACCGAGCCGCCAGGCCTGACAGAGCGACTGCGCCAGGTGCCGTTCGGGCCGATAGATACCGCCCGCTGCCGCGGTTCGCACCGCCTGCAAGGTCTCCTTTCGCTCCGCGGACATGGTCGTCTTTCGCTCCGCGAAAGAAACACCCGCCTCGCGTACCGCCGTGTTCGCCGCACCCAACTCCGCCGGCGGCTGATCCATCCAGTGGTCGGTGCGAAAGAGCGGATAGGCGTCCAGCCCATCGGGCAGCAGTTCGGGGCGACATTCCACGTGCGTGGCCAGCACCGGTCGCCAGCCCGCTCGGCGGGCCGCCTCGGCCACCGAAATCGAGGTCTCGAAATAATGGCCGCAGTGATCGCGCAGGCCGTTGTTCAGAATGACGAGTTGGCGTGGCATGGGCGGCGAATCGTAGAGAATTCGCGTCCCGGCGGCAAGACAACTCGGGCGCCAAGTTAAACTCGGGGGCAGTGCCACCGCGTCTACAACATGGCCGTTACAACATGGCCGCTACAACGCCCGGCGAATGCGGCGGGGGGGACGACCACGGCCCGTGAGCATGGGGGCAGGCGGCTTCTTGGGCTCGTCGGCAGAATCGACCACGCCGTCGTCCGTCGCCACGTTGACGATCGCCTCGGTCGTCACTCGGCGCGGCACCGCCTCGAATCCCTCCATCTCGGCACGCTCGAGCAGTCGCTCGATGCGCATCTCGATGCGCGTCAGCTCGGGCCCTTCCTCGGGCGTGACGAACGTGTAGGCGACGCCTTCGCGTCCCATACGGCCGGTGCGGCCGACGCGATGCACGTAATCGTCGCAGAACGAGGGAATGTCGTAATTGACGATGTGCGAGATGCCGCTGACGTCGATGCCGCGGCCCACGACGTCGGTGGCCACCAGGCAGCGCACTTTGCCTTCGCGAAAGCTGAGCATCACGCGGTCGCGCGTTTTCTGCGGCAGGTCGCCATGGATGCAATCGACGCCGGGCATTTTTTTCTGCAACTGCCGGTAGACTTTTTCCGTGCCCCGCTTGGTGCGGCAAAAGATAATGGCCTGCCGCGGGGTTTCGCGCTTCAGCAACTTGACCAGCAATTCGGATTTTTGTTCCGGCGCCACGGTGAAATAAAACTGTTCGATCGTCTCGACCGACACCTCGGTCGGCGAAAAGTTGAGCGTTTCCGGGTCACGCATGTAGCGCGTGGCCAGCCGCGCCACGGGCGGCGGAACCGTCGCGCTCAACAGCAGCGTCTGCCGCGACTCGGGGCAGCGACGCAAGATTTTTTCGATGTCGGGGCGGAAGCCGATATCGAGCATCCGGTCGGCCTCGTCGAGCACGGCGAACCGCAAGTGATTGAGCACCAGTGTGCCGCGCGCCATGTGATCGAGCACGCGGCCCGGCGTGCCCACGACGCAATCGGCCCCGCGCTGCAGTTTTTCGATCTGGGCGCGAATCGGCGTGCCGCCATACAGCGCCACCGGATGCACCTTGCGGCCGTGCGCCAGCTTGACCATCTCGTCGCGAACTTGCACCGCCAGCTCGCGCGTTGGCACCAGAATCATCGCCTGCGCCCCCAACGCGGCCTTGCGAACTTCCAGCCGCTCGAGAATGGGAATGACAAACGCGGCGGTTTTACCGGTTCCGGTGCGCGCCTGGCCCATGACATCGACGCCGGCCAGCGCCCGCGGAATCAAGCCCGCTTGAATGGGCGTCGGTTCTAAATAGCCTGCCCGATCGAGGGCGGCCAACATGGTGGGCGAGAGCGAAAGATTCCGGAATCCGGTTTCGGACTCGACGGACGACTGCGACAAGGTGGCTCCTGTGTGCGAGAATTGACAATGAGTTACTCGGTGACTGTTATTTGCTCTAACCATAGCAGCCGAAAAGGCTTTGGTCAACCGCACTTGGCTGGGGCCGTCGCGGGCGGCGGCCTCGCCCCTTGCGGCCGCTGCATAGACCGTTTTCCGTCGTTGGCGTAGACTAACAGCCATGACCGAGCACCGTGTCGAGCCGGCTTTGCCTTCAGTCCAGCCCACCGCTTTGCCCTCAAACCAGCACGCCGCGGCCCAAGAGCCGGGCGGCCAACCGCACCCGTTCCAGTTTGGCCTGCGCACGCTGTTTGCAGCCGTCGCGCTGCTCAGCGTGCTCTTCGCGGTGATGGATGCGGTGGGAATGGTCTGGTCGGTGGTGCTTGTCTGGTTTTTGCTGCTGGCGGTGGCGCACGTCACGGCCAACGCCTGGGGAACCAACACGGGCCGGCGCCTCGTGCCGATGTCTGCCGACGACGCGGAGCCGAGCCAGTCGTCTCTCGAACCACACCGCATCGTCAGTCTGGGCGATGCGGCCCGCTTGCGCCAAACGACGCGTCTGGGGTGGCCGCTGATCGTGCTGACGGCGATCGGCGCGTGCGCCGGCGGCGGCCTGGCCTCGGCGGCATTGATGTGGTTGAGCGCCTCGCGCGTCGGTTACGCGGGCGTAGTGGTCGGCACGCTTTCGGCCGCCACGGTCGGGGGCTTTCTGGCTTTTCTCGCCAGCAGCTTTATCGAGGTGGCCGGTCGCGCCTGGCACGAAGCGGCCCACGGCGCGGCGCCGCCCAAACGAGGCCTCCCATAGCGGCGCATTCCGCACAACCGGCCGCTCCGGCGTGGATGGCGGTGCCGCTTGGCAAGTCCAAGGCCGAAGTCGGCCGTCCTGAAGTCGCAGGCTGGGCTAAGGTTGTAACGGACGCAACCGCCGGCGGCCCCAAAAACCCTCATGGAAGTGCCAAACCAAACGCTTGCCAAGCTGCTCGATCAATCGAGACAGCTTTACACATTGCCGGGCGTCGCCCTGCGCGTGCTGGAACTCACCAACAACCCGCAGGTCGATGCGGCCGAACTCAAGGCCTGCATCGAGCGCGACCCGGCCCTGACCATCAAAGTGCTGCGGGTGGTCAACAGCTCGCTGTTCGGCATGAGCCGCCGCGTTTCCGATCTGAACCAGGCGCTCACACTGCTGGGTACCAAGCCGCTGAAGTTGCTAGTGTTGGGCTTTAGCCTGCCCGACCAGCTTTTTGCCGACCTGGCCGGCGACGTGCTCAGCCGCTATTGGCGGCACACGCTCACGCGGGCGGTGGCCGCGCGCGAACTGAGCGAGCGGCTTTGGAAGGTGCCGGGCGACGAGGTTTTTGTGGCCGGCTTGCTCAAAGATCTGGGACGGCTGGTGCTCATTCAGGGCTTGGGGCGGCCCTACGTCGAGTTTTTGCGGCGGGCCGATTTCTCGCGCGGG
>DASVHB010000693.1:0-4505 GCA_036379195.1 Pirellulales bacterium | reverse complement strand
GGCATGCCGGGCATGGACGGACTCGAGGTGGCTCGCCGCCTGCGCCAATCGCGGCAGAGCGAGTCGCTGACGATCGTGGCGGTGACCGGCTGGGGCCAGGAAGCCGACCGCCGCCGCACGGCCGAGGCCGGATTCGACCATCACCTGGTCAAGCCGGTGGGTGCCGACGACCTGCACCAGTTGCTGGCCGCGGGAGTTGCCGCCGCGCCGTAACGGAAATGGCGGTCGCGGCATTGGGCGCGGCGGGTGAAGATCATGGCTTAAGATCTTCAAGGCCGACCACTTGGTATGGGGCGACAGGCTGAGCGGCGCGGCGATGGGGAAGAGTCACCTGCAAGGCGGGCAAGCGCTCAGCAAGTGCGTCGGCTCCTTGCTCCGTCACGTCACATTTGTCGATGAAAAGAGAGCGCAGCTTGGTCAAACCAGACAGATGCTTGAGTCCCGCATCGGTGACTCGCGTTTCGGAGAGCACCAGAGATTCAAGTTCTTTCAAGCCACTCAGGTGGGCCAGCCCGGCGTCGGTGATGGGCGCGCCACGGATGCTTAGCGTGCGAAGTTCGGTTAGATGCGGCAGAGCGGCTAAATCGTCATCGGTGATGGGCTCGTCAACCAGCCGCAGCTCTTTGAGTTGCGGGAACCCCGACAGCGCGGCGAGTGTGAACTGCCCCTTCGAGAAGCCGAGTTCCTCAATTGGCAAGTGCTTAAGTTGCGCTAGTCCCTCGTCGGTGACGCTTGTGCCGCCAATACCAAGGTGCTTGAGCCGAGTTAAACCTGCCAGCTCGCGCATTCCGGCATCGGTCACTTGCGTACTATGGAGGCCTAGCGATTCCAATTGGTCAAGCTGCCGCAAATGTCGCAGACCTTCATCAGTGATCGCGCAGCCGCGTAGCGAAAGCCAGCGAAGCTCAGTCAGGTTCGCCAGATGCACCAGGCCCGCCGACGTTGTCTTCGTTTGCCACAACTGCAACGACTTAAGGTGGGTCAGACCGGCGAGGTGTGCCACGCCCGCATCGGTAATTGGCCAATCCGAAACATCCAAGAATTCTAGGTTGTGAAGCTCGCGCAGATGAATCAGATCTTCGTCGGTGACCACATAAGTATTCGGCGATTCCTGCGGAGGCGATGCGGCACGCAACCTTTCGCGGCTGTCTTTCCGAACAATCAATGACTTCACCGCGCCGCCGGCCGCCGCGACCCGTTGGAAAAGTTCAGGCGGTTCGAATTCAGCCTCCAAGCCAATACTATGAAGTCCGTGAAATACCCAGGTATACGCCTGACGCTCGTTGAGTAGCGCCAGGAGCGCCGCGGTCGCCGGCCTCGCCGCGGGGCCAATCTTGCCCAAAGTGATTGCGATATTGCCAATTGTTTCATCGTCATGCGCGTCTCCGGCGGCTTCTAAGCATCGGATGAGCTCGGGCACGGCTGACTCAGCGCGCGGCCCCATTTTCCCAAGCAGCGTAAAAGCAGTCGATCGAACCGTTTTATCGGGGTCGTTGATCGCTGCGACTAGTTCCTCGTCGACGATGGCGCGGCGGCGGCAGAGCGCCGCCAAAGCCTCGGCGCGGACCAGCGGATCGGCGTCGTTTCGCGCGGCGCGCAGCGTCTCGGCGGCGCCGTCGGCCTCGCTGCCCATCCGACCCAATTCGATCGCTACCCGGCGGCGCACGTCGGCGTCGGCATCGGTGAGCAAGTCGGCGAGCGCCTGGGCGCCGGCCACTTCCTGCCGGGCGAGCGTCTTCAATGCCGTCTCGCGCACGTGGCTGTCGGCGTCGTGTACGACTTGGCGCATGGCGGCCACCACCGTTTGCGGATGCGAGCAGACCCGACCGAGCGCCAAGGCGGCTTGCATGCGCACCGCTGGCACCGCATCGTTCAGGGCCACGGTCAGCGGTTCGATTGCGCCCGACGCCTTGCCTCCCAGGCGGCCCAGCGAAATCGCGGCCAGTTCGCGGCCGAGCGGGTCGCCCTGCTCAAGCTCGGCAATCAATTCAGCCGCGATCGAACCATCGGCATGCTCCAGCGCGTCGCCCGCCACGCGGCGTTCGCTTTCACGCCGCGTACGATCGCGCAACACGGCCAGGTTTTGCCGCGGCGTATTGCTCCAAGGACCTTGCCGCGGGCGGTTCAGATAGAACCACCAGGCGATGGCCCCCGTGACCGCCATGGCCAGGGCGGTTCGCCCGATCCATCGCGCCCATCGCGCCGCGGTTGAGTCTTCGTCGTACATGGCTGGCCTCCCGCTCTAGGACGAAACGAGATATGGCCGCCAGTATGGCGCGCCGCCAACAGACCGGCAAGTAAAGTCAGCAGATACCCCGCTGACGGCGATCTTCTAGCGCCGGCGCAGGTTCAGAATGCTTAAAAAGAAGCTGGCAAAAACAGTTTGCAGGCCGAGCGTCATAAGCACCACTGCGGGAATGACCTGCCGCATGGTGACGCGCGGCTCCAACGCGCCCAGGCCGACCTGCTGCCATTGCCAAACGGCATGAACGAGCAAGGCCAGCCCGGCGACGCCGGCCACCATGCCGGTCAGCACGCCGGCCTCCAGCGGCACGTGCGGGTTGCGGCCCAGCCATTTGTGCGGCGGATGAAAGCCTTCGACCACCGCATACATCTTGGTGAACAGCCCGAAGATTAAAAGCTGATAGCCCAGCAGCGCTAGAAAGCCGGCCACGAGCAGGCTGTGGATGTCGAGTCCCACGCCCGCCACCCATACCGGCCCGCGCATCAGCAACAACGCCGCCACCAGGCCGAGCACAAAGCACACCGCGCCGGGCCACAAAAACATCCAGCGGGGGCTGAACAGCAGCATGAACCGCAAATGCCGCCAGCCGTCGCGCCAACTGCGCAGGTGCGGCGGGCGCGAACGCCCATCTTTATCGAGCGTGGTGGGCACTTCGCTGATGATCAGGCCGTTGAGCGTCGATTTGATCACCATTTCGCTGGCGAACTCCATGCCGGTGGTCTGCAGTTCCATGCGGTCATAGGCCGTTTTGCGAAAAGCCCGCAAGCCGCAATGGAAATCGCCCGCCGGGCAGTGAAAAAACAACCGCCCGATGCCGGTCAACACCGGGTTGCCGATCCAGCGGTGCTTCCACGGCATGGCGCCCGGCCGAATGCCGCCTTGAAAGCGATTGCCCATCACCAGATCGTCGCCGGCGCGCAGCCGCTCGATGAAAGGAAAGACCTGCGAAAAATCGTAACTGTCGTCCGAGTCGCCCATGACGATATAGCGGCCTTGGGCGGCCTCGATGCCGCCGCGCAGCGCGCTGCCATAGCCTTTGTCGGGCACGGCCACCACGCGCGCCCCCAGCCGCGCGGCGATTTGCTGCGAGCCATCGGTGCTGCCGTTGTCGGCCACGACGATCTCGGCGGCCAAGGCGTGACGCTCGATCGCCTGCCGCGCCTTGCGAATGCATCGCTCGAGCGTCTCGGCCTCATTCAGACACGGCATGACGATCGAGACTTCGAGATCGCGCGTCGTATCGGTGGGTGAGCTATTCAGAGTGAGCAGGCCGGTCGGCATCGGTGAACCCCGCAAGCGCGTCGGTGGCTGGGGCAGAGCCTTGGTGATGCCCCGGTTTTGATGACAGGCAACTCTACGACACGGCGAACCGCCCCATGCGGCTCCGGTAGCTGGGGCAGAGCCTTGGCGATGCCCGTGTGTGTGGCTGCGCGTGGCGTTGTCTAACCGAGAAAACGTAAATAAACCGCCCAATCCGCACCGGCGTCGCCGGCGGCCTGCACGGACGTATGTTTTCAAAGAGGGAGCCGCGCGAATCGTAGGACGACCTTCCTAGGTCGTCCACCGCAATGGACGACCTAGGAAGGTCGCCCTACGAGAACGTCAAGGCGCGCATATCGCCGAAGGCCACAGAGGGCGTACTCGACAGAACCAAGAAAGGAAATCCGTCCAAACCAAGTCCGGTCCTATGTCAACCCTCAATCTCCATTTGCCCTGTCTGACCCAACTCGCTGACGAGGCCAACTGGTCGTACCAGCGCGGCGGCGTGCCGGCCACCGAGCCGATGGCCTTGGCCGCGCTGGCGTTGGCCGCTCACGGCAGTCGCGAAGCCGCCGAAAAGGCACTGCAAGCATTAACCTTCCTGCAAGCCGCCGACGGCAGCCTGGGCGTCACCGCCGACGACTCCACGCCGCAATGGCCCACGGGCTGGGCCGTTTTGGCCTGGGTGTCTGCCGGCGGCGAAACGTTTCGAGAAAACATCGAGCGCGCGATCGCCTGGATCTTATCGCAGCACGGCCACACCTGGGCACGATCGTCGAAGCTGGGGCACGATCCGGCGCTCGACGGCTGGCCCTGGGTTGCGAGCACGCATCCCTGGGTTGAACCTACGGCCATCAACGTGCTGGCGCTCAAGACCGCCGGGCGAAGCGAACATCCACGCACCCGCGAAGCGGTCGCACTGCTGCTCGATCGGTTGCTGCCGCAGGGCGGCTGCAATTACGGAAACACCTCGGTCTTTGGCCGCGTGCTGCGACCACAT
>DASVHB010000692.1:0-2982 GCA_036379195.1 Pirellulales bacterium | reverse complement strand
CTCTGGCAGCGGGCCCTTGCCGCGCCAGCGAAAGTGATTGTTCCAGTTGTCGCTGATCAGCGGCAGCAGATGTGCCGGCCAGTCGGAATCTAAATCGCTCAATCGACCGTCGAGCCCCACGCGCCGCAGCGGCGCGGCGGCGATGGTCTTCCAGGCCCGATCGCCCGAAACGACGATCGTGACGGCCCGCATTTGCCATCGCCCATCGCGTACCGAGCTCACGAGGTCATCGTAATCGGCCAACAGCGTGTCGAGCGCGCGATAGGCGGCTTCGCCATCGGCCTTGATGTCGACCAGCAGCGTGAGCGTTGGTCCATCAGGCCAGATTCGGCCAGCATGCGCAGCGGCCAATTTTTTCAGCGGGTCGAGGTACAAACTGCGCAGGGTGCGCTGGGGGTTCAATTGCGATCGCTCGTGGGCCACCAGCAACTCGCCATCGACCAGGAAGACATCGGCCTCGACGCTGGTAAAACCGTGTTCGAGCGCATCCAAGAGCGGTCGCTCGTGCAGGTAGTCGTTGTGGGCGTGCGCCCGGGCCAGCGGCCTGACAGAGGGCGTGTCTTCGGCCAGACCGACCGGCGAGCGCAGAGCCAGCCCGACCGCGAGACAAACGACAAGTGGGCGAGTCGGATGCGGCATGAGCTTTGATTTTCGGTGGGCTGGCGTACGTGCCGCCATTTTAGCTGGAATCAATCGTCATGCCAGCACGGGGGGCAGCGATCAGTCATTCGACAACACAACCCTGTTGGCTTGGCGTTGAATACTGCAATCCCAGCAACTCATAAATTCGCCGATCGGCCAGCGTGTCGGCGATCAATGCCGCGCCGTCGAAATGGTGGTTCTGGCTGTGGTCGCCAGGCACCGCCACGGCGATCGCGCCCGCGGCCACCGCCGCGCGGCAGCCGTTCTGGCTGTCTTCCAACACACACACCTCACTGGTTGGCAGGCCAAACCGCGCCGCCGCTTTGCGATAGATCTCGGGATGCGGCTTGCCCTCGATCACGTCCTCCGAGGTCAGAATGAACCGGAAGCGCGGGGCCAGGTCGAACCGCGACAGCACGCGGTCGACAAACCGCCGCCCGCTGCTGGTGCCGATGGCTTTGGGAACCTGCGCGTGTTCCAAGGCGGCCAGCAAGGCTTCGGCGCCCGGCATCAGGGCCAACCGCGCATCGAGAATGGCCGGAAAAATCTGCTCGCTTTCGGCCGCTAGCGTCTCGACGGTGTCGCCCAGCTCGTGATAGTCGATCATCATTTGCAGGGCGATGCGGCCCGGCCGGCCCATGATGGCGTGCAGCAGCTCGGGACCAAACTCACAGCCGCGCCGCCGCAACAACTCGCTGCCCACCTCTTGATACAGTTCTTCGGTGTTGAACAGCAGGCCGTCGAGATCGAAGACCACGGCGCGCGGGCGAGGCGGAGCAGGCATTCAATGCGGAGGGCAAAATCAGATCGGGGCGAAACGTTTGATCCTACCGCAATTGAGGGCAAGAATCCATGCAGTCGACCGGCTGGTGGTGTCCTAAAGTTGAGTTGGTCGAGGTCGAACAGACACTAACCCGAAGCGTCAGCGAGGCATAAAAAAGGCCATTTCCTCGCTAGCGCTTCGGGTTAGTGTGGGCGACCAACTCAACTTTAGGACGCCCCCAATGGCTACCCCGCCTTGAAGCGCAGCGCGTGCTCTTCGGCGGCGTCTTCGGGAAGCTTGAGCGTGGCGGCGGGCGGAATGCGGCGTTCGGGCACAATGCCTCGCGTGCCGCCGGCGAAGAACTCGGCGAATCTCGCGGCCGGGCCGGTGGAAAACTCGGTCTTCAGTTCCGCCAGCACCTGCTTCCATTTGTGGCCGCTGCGGTAGATCAGTCGATAAGCGGCTTTGAGTTGCGCGATCTCGTCGTTGCTGAATCCGTTGCGGCGCAGACCGATGGTGTTTAGCCCCACCACATAGCCGCTGCCGCCGTCGATGGTCACATAGGGAGGCACGTCTTTGACGACCCGCGCCAGCCCGCCCACCATGGCAAAGCAGCCGACGCGGCAGAACTGGTGTACGGCCACATTGCCCGACAGGTAAGCGCGGTCTTCGACCACCACGTGCCCCGCCAGCAAGGCGTTGTTGGCAAAGATGGCGTGGCTGCCCACGCGGCAGTCGTGGGCGATGTGGGCGCCGGCCATCAGCAGGTTCGAGTCGCCCACGGTGGTCGATTCGTGTTCGTGCAACGCGCGATGAATGGTCACATGCTCGCGAATGGTGTTGTGAGCGCCGATGGTCACCGTGCCGATGCGTTCGGGCATGCGCAAATGCTGCGGCAAGCCACCGATGACCGCTCCTTCGAACAGATGATTGGCGGCTCCGAGCGTCACGCCCTGCTTGATGACGACGTGGCCTTCGAGCGTGCAACCGTCGCCAATCACCACGCCGCGTTCGACGATTGAGAAGGGTCCGATGACCACGTCGCGGCCAAGTTGCGCCGAGGCGTGAACCACGGCCAAGGGATGAATTTGCACCGGCGATCCCCTCAGGCAAGTGTACGGTTTCTCCACGTTAGTCTATCGGTTGTGGGGGGCGATCAATTCAACCGATCTGGCCGTGGACGAAGGCCGCGAGATGCCCATTTCCGCCAGTTTGCCCGGCTCGCCGCGGCGCGGGCAAATAAAACGCGTCAACCGAGGCGAATACGCCTCGTTGTTCTACACAAGTCGCAGCTCATTTCTATGGGGTCGCATGACGGGGGACGTTCCAGACCCGAGCCGGCTTTAGCCGGCTTGCCTTGGTCTGCCACCAGCTTTAGAGATCGTCCTGCTTCCTGGAAGGATGAACAAGGCCGAAGGCCACCGCAGCCCCGAAGAGGCGCCATTCCACAGCCCAGGGCGCAGCCCTCGTTGTTCTACACATCTTTTCGTGTATTTCCCGATGAACTTGGTGTTGACAGAAATGGGCGATTGGCAGGTCGGTTTCCAGGCTGCCCATGCGGGCTTAGGAAACATGAC
>DASVHB010000691.1:0-18645 GCA_036379195.1 Pirellulales bacterium | reverse complement strand
CGCCCAGCGACTGGAAGCCGCTCTGGCGGCGTGTCGCCCGCTGCGCGGCTAAAATGGAATCGCGGCTGCGGCGGTTGGGCCGACCGGTAGTTTGACCAGGCTTTATGGAGCCGCCGACTGGCGATCTTTCAGATAGCCGCCGTCGAGTTTATCGCACGACCACAACAGGCCGCGGGTCACCAGGTCGAGATACCTCGCATCGCCGACAGTGGCGTTGTTGTGGCCCAACGTAGTGCTGAACACGCGGGTCTTGCCGTATTGGTTCACCCAGGTCACGATAAAGTCGTTGCCGCCCTGCCGGCCTCGCGCCAGCGGCCGCGCCGTGTCGAACACCTTCACGTTGTTGTAGAGCTCCTCGTTGATGGTCGTCCAGTTTTCCAGCGGCTTTGAGACGGGGTGGTCTCGGTCAAGATAACTCACTTCGATGGGCTGCTGCGGCCCATGCCCCGTCGATTGCAGCCCCACGAATTCAAACCAATCGTTGGTGCCGGTGCGATAGCAGTGCATCGCGCAGTGCAGGTTGACGGCGGGCACGCCTTTTTTGTGCGCGGCCAGGATGTTTTGAACGTAGGGAATCTCTTTCACGTCGGCGGTACATTCGTCGTGAATTACCGCGTCGTAGCCCTCGGCCCAATTGGGTTGCTGGTAGATTTCAAACCGCGCCTTCGTACTGCGGTCGTCGGAGTAGATGATTTCGATCTTCACGTTCGCACGGGCTTCGATGCCTTGCTTGAGCAGGTCTTTTTGCTTGCCATACTCGTGGCAGCAGCCGCCGGCGATCAGCAAGACCTTGAGCGGTCTGGCGGGCTCGGCGGCGTCAGTGGACCGGAAAAAACAAAGCGTGGTACCGAGCGACAGACAGAGCAGTAGGCATTTCATCGGTCTGGATCCTCAAGGTGAAGTTAAGTTGCATCCGCTTTTAAGGTCGTTGCTGCGCATTGTCAACTCGGGCCGCGGCGATCAACTCAGCGGCGCCTTGTTTCAAAAGCTCGTCGGCGACGCGGCGGCCCAAATCGTGCGCCGCGCCAACATCGCTGGCGGCCTCGGCGACGATGCGACGCGAACCATCGCCGCTGAGCACCACGCCCGACAACCGCAGTTGCCCGGACTCAACCCTGGCCCATGCGCCGACCGGCGCCAGGCAGCCACCGCGCAACGCCGCCAGCATCGCGCGTTCGGCAATCACCGCCTGGTGCGTTGGCCGATCGTCGAGCGGCGCTAAAAGCCCCTGAACCTGCCCATCCGCCGAACGAATCTCGATTCCCAGCGCGCCTTGGCCGACGGCGGGCAACATCAATTCTTTTGGCAACACCTGCGTCACCGATCGCTGCAATCCCAGCCGCAGCAAACCCGCCTCGGCCAGTACCAGGGCGTCGTATTGGCCGTCGTCGAGCTTGCGCAGCCGCGTATCGACATTTCCGCGCACGTCGGCCATTTGCAAATCGCGTCGCGCATGCCAAAGCTGACTGCGGCGCCGCAAGCTGCCGGTGCCAATCACCGCGCCGGACCGCAACTCGGCCAACGACGATGCCGCGCGGCAAATCAACACATCGCCGCACGGCGCACGCTCGGGCACCGCCGCCAAATCGAGGCCCGGCACCGCCTCGGTCGGCAGGTCTTTCAGGCTGTGGACCGCCAGGTCAATCTGCTCGTCGAGCAAGGCCCGTTGCAGTTCTTTGGTGAAGACACCTTGCCCGCCGATCGTCTCGACCGGGCCGCTCTGCTGGCGGTCGCCCTGCGTCGAGACCGGCACCAGCGACACCTCGGCACCGGCCTCACGCAAGCGCGCGGCCACCCACTCGGCCTGCCAACGGGCCAGCGGACTGCCACGCGTTCCGACTCGAAAGGTTCGCATTAGTGGGCTGCTTCGAGCGATGAATGTTTTTGGATTTGATGGGCCGGCACCACCACGCCGCAGCTAATCACAAACTGCAACGCCTGATCGACCGTCAGATTCAGGTCGATCGTGTCGCTTTTGGGCACGGTAATGGTGTAGCCGGTCACTGACATTGGCGAACTGGGAATCATCAGCGAAAGCATCGGCTCGCCGGTGGCGGCCCGGATGTCGAGCAGGCTTTCGCCCGTCACAAACGCGATCGACCAGATTCCCTTGCGCGGATACTCGACAGCCACCACGCGCGTGTATTCCAGTTCGCGATCGCTGAACATGAAGTCGGTGACCTGCTTCACCGAATCGTAAACGTTGCGGACCAGCGGCAACCGCAGAATGCCGCGCTCGATCAGGTTCCACGCCACGCGGCCGATGCCGGCGGCCAGGAACTTGCCGAGCAGATAAAGAAACAGCAAAAACAGGCAGAGGAACAGCGGAATGACCAGCCGCGGCTGCAAATACTCCAGCTCGGCATAGCGGCGATAGATCGCTCGCCGGCTGCCCGACGGCACGGTGCCGGCGGGGTCGTCGGCGGTGACGATCTGCAGTACGTCTTGCGGCAGATAGGCGCCAGTCGACTGCCGCACGTATTTGCGTCCGTTGGGAGCGGCAATTTCGGCCTGTTGCTGCGCCACCATTCGGCCCGCCTCAGACTCGGCGAACATGCGATCGTCTTGCCGCTCCCAATACCAGGCCAGCAAGTTGCGCGTGCCGATGGTGACCGGCTCCAACGCATATTGCTTGATGGTGCCGCCCACCCACAGAAAAATGACCACAGTCAGCAGCGGTGGCATGACCACGCCCAATCCGCCCAGCATCGCCCGCCGCACCGGATACCAGCGCGATTGGCGACGGAGCGAGCGTTGTTTGACGGCGGGTGGCATGGGCAACTCGGCGGGGCACGGGCAAGACGCCAAAACCGATTATAGCCCAGCCGAGCCGCGAACCGTAGCCGCGGATGCCTTGCGGTGGTTGTCCTATGATGAAGCTGTGTCGGTGATAGGCGATCGGACACTATCCCGAAGCATAAGCGAGGCCAGAATCCGACATTTCCTCGGTGACGAGTCGGGTTAGTGTGGCGACCAACCCAACTTTAGGACATCACCGAGGCTTGCAGCCGTTTTCGCCTTTTTTAGAAGCCGGTCGGTTGGCTGCCGCTTGAACCGGCTCGGCCAGACATCATAATACGCCAAGGCTTCACTCGGCGGGGCGAGAAGGCGAACATGTCGACCATCGAAAATACTCTGCCGAGAGGCGAAACGAACTCGCAAGGGAGGCAAGACCGATGACCTCGGCGAACGCTTCGGTGCGTACAACACTTCGCATTCCTGGCGGCTGGTCGCACCCGCGCGAGCTGCTCAAGCGCATGCCCGACGGCTTTCGGCTCAAGCCCGAGAGTTTGCTGCTGCCCGACGGCACCGAGGTCGAACTGGCGATCATTCCGCCGGATGACCAATTTGCCGACATCTTCAACACCGCCTGCCGGCGCCCCGCCACCGACGAAGAGCGGGAGATCGTCGAGCACTATACCGTCAATATTGGCTTGACCGGCCCCGGCGGTTCGCTCGATGCGGCGCGGGCCACGATGCAGGCCGGGGCAGCCATCGTGCGAGCGGGCGGGGCGGGCGTGTTTATTGACAACAGCGCCTTGGCTCATGGCGGCGGCGATTGGCTCGAAATGGCCGACGACGGCGGCCCCGACGCGCTGAGCTTCGCCTTCGTTTCGATCATCGCCGCCCAGCGCGAGATCGAAACCATGGGCATGCACGTGCTGGGTCTGCCCGACTTGGTCATGCGCTACAGCGACAGCGGCAGCGACGGCGACACGATCGTCGACGTGATCCGTTATTTGGCCGCCGGCGAAAAGCCCATGGGCGACGGGCATCTCTTGGCCGACGACCGCGGCGCCCTCCGCTTTCGCGTCACGGCCACTCCCTCCGACGAGCGAGCCGTGCCCAGCCCCATGCACAACCCCTTCGGTCGTTTGCGACTCACGAGCTTCAAAGACGTCGCCGAAAGCAACTGACTCAAAGTCGCCTTTCGCTCCGCGAAAGTAGCGCCACTTGCAGCCTTGCCGCCCACACGCCCTACCGTCAATCCAAGCCGGGGCATCGTTACACTCCGCCCCCAGCCACCGGCCAGCTTCACGAAACTCAACGCCACAGAGCTGATATCGCGAAAGATGGGACTCGTTTCACTCGCCCCACCCTACATCAGTTCGGCACACCTACATTTGCCGTGCTTCTTTCATTTTTCTTCGTTCTCTTTGTTGCCTTCTGTTCAAATGCTGCCCTACGTAGCCGCTCGGTGGCCGTTTCCGACTGCCGCCAGGGCGGGGGCGCGGGCGTGACCATTGCCGCGGCCATTGGCAGACTTGATCGCAGAGGGCGGCGCGGCGAACGTGCGGAAGTTGTCGGGACCGAGTAGTTGCTCGACGCGCGAACGCATCTCGTCGTTCAACTCCACGCGCAAGCCGTCGCAGCGACATACCACGCGGCTGCCGTCGGCCAGGCCCAAGACAAGCTGCAACTCGCACGAGCCGGGGTAACCGCGCACAATTTCACGCAAGCTCTCCAGCGCCTTCTCGCCGTGCGCCTGCTCGTCGACACGGATGACCACGCCCTTGGTGTATCGCGCCGCGAGCTCCTCCAGAGGGATCAGCTCGTTGACAATCAGGTTGGCCTCTTCGCTGCCGGGGCGCTTGTCGATCGTGCCGCGCACGGCCAGCACCTTATCGGCCAACACGTGCTGACCAATTCTTACAAAGTCGCTGGGCCAGACGATCGAGCGCATGATGCCCGACATGTCTTCCAAGTCGAACATGGCGTATTTGCTGGGGGCGCCGGGCTTGGGGTTTTTCGAATGTGCGAACTTGATCGCGGCAATCATGCCGCCCAAGAGCACCTCGGTCTTATGCGGCAAGGCGGCCGCGGCCGCCGTGCTGTGCGTGCAGTAGGTGTCGAGCGTCGCCTGGTACTCGGCCAGCGGATGGCTGGAGAGATAAAAGCCGAGCACCTCTTTTTCGTTGGCCAGTCGCTCGCGCTCGTCCCATTCGGGAATCTCGGGCAAGGCGGCCTGGGTGGCCGCGGCCGGCTCTTCTTCAGCGTCATCGAACAATCCGCGTTGGCCGCTGCGACGGTCGGCCAGGGCCGAAGCGCCCGACTGCAACGCCTTGTCGACCACGGCCATCCATTGGCTGCGCCGCCCGCCGCATGAATCGAACGCGCCGGCCTTGATGAGCGACTCGATCGCAGTGCGGTTCACGCTGGCCGGGTCGATGCGCTCGCAAAAATCGAACAAATCGCGGAACGGCCCGCCGGCTTGGCGCTGCGCCTTGATGGCATCGGCGGCCTGTCCGCCACAGCCCTTGATGGCCGACAGCCCGAACACGATCTTGCCGTCGCTGACCGTAAAGTCGCCCTGGCTGCGGTTGACGTCGGGCGGCAGCACTTCGATCTCCATTCGCCGGCAGTCTTCGAGGTGCTCGACGAGCGAATCTTTCTTTTTGAAGTTGCGGCCCTGAATATCGCCCGAAAGCAGGGCCGCCATGAACTCGACCGCGTAGTGGGCCTTGAGATACGCCGTCATGTAGGCGATCAGGGCGTAGGCGGTCGAGTGGCTTTTGTTAAAACCGTAGCCGGCGAATTTTTCGATCATGCCGAACAGGTCGCCCGCCTCGGCCTTGGCAAGCCCCTTGGCCACCGAGCCGGCCACAAACTGCTCGCGAAACTTGGCGATCGTCTCCAGCTTTTTTTTGCTGATGGCCTTGATGCAGGTATAGGCTTTCGACAATTCGATGCCGCCCAGCCCGTTGAGAATGCGCATCACCTGCTCTTGGTAGACCATCACGCCGTGGGTCTCTTCCAAGATTTCTTTCATCACCGGGTGCTTATACTCGGCCTGCTGGCGGCCGTGCTTCACCTGGATGTAGTCGTCCACCATGCCGCCTTCAAGGGGGCCGGGGCGGTAAAGGGCGTTGGTGGCGATGATGTCGCGGAAATGGTCGGGCTTCATCCGCTGCAGCAGATCGCGAATGCCGCCGCTTTCGAGCTGGAAGATGCCTTTCGTCTCGCCGCGGCACAGCAGGGCGAACGTCGGCTGATCGTCAAGCGGAAAGCGGTACGGATCGATGCGCCTACCGGTCGATTGCTCGATCAGTTCGACCGCCTTCGAGAGAATGGTCAGGTTGCGCAGGCCCAAAAAGTCCATCTTGAGCAGGCCGGCCCGCTCGACGTCGCCCATCGCCCACTGCGTGATGATTTCTTCTTTGCCGGTGACGCGCTGCAGCGGCACGTATTCGTTCAGCGGGCGATCAGCGATCACTACGGCGGCGGCGTGCGTGCCCACATTGCGGGCGAGACCCTCGATTTTCATCGCCAGGTCGAGCAGCTCGCGGATCTCGGGATCGCCGGAGTAGGTCTTCTTCAGATCCTCGCTTTGTTCGAGGGCGTCTTTGAGCGTGATGTGCAGCGTCTCGGGCACCATTGCCACGATGGCGTCGACGCGCGGAATGGGCAGTCCCAATGCCCGGCCCACGTCGCGGATGGCCGCTCGTGCCGCCAAAGTGCCGAAAGTGCCGATCTGGGCGACGTTGGCTTCGCCATATTTGTCTTTGACGTATTGGATGACTTCGCCGCGGCGGTCCTTGCAAAAGTCGATGTCGATATCGGGGGCTTCCAACCGGCTGATATCGAGAAACCGCTCGAAGAGCAGGTCGTACTTGAGCGGGCAAACGTGACTCAGCCCCAAGGCATAAGAGACGAGCGCCCCAACGCCCGAACCACGGGCCGTGGCCGGAATGTCTTTCGAGGCGGCGAACCGCACGAAATCCCACACGATGAGAAAATAATTCGGAAAGCCAAGCTGGTTGATCACGTCGAGCTCGCGCTCTAGCCGTTCCATCACCACGGGGGCCAGCTTGCCCTCGCTCCACATTTCGGGCACGTCGGCATAGCGGCGCGTGAGACCTTCGAGGCACAGCTCGCGCAGATAATCAGCCGGCGTTTTGTCGTCGGGCACGTCGAAGGTGGGAAAGTGCCGCTTGCCCAGTTCCAATTCGATATTCACCGAATCGGCAATCTGCTGGCTCCGGGCCACGGCGTCTTCCAGGCCCGGAAATGAAGCGTACATCTCTTCCGGGCCGCGCAGATAAAATTGATCGCCTTCCATCCGCATGCGGTTGACGTCGGTGCGATACTTGCCCGTGTTGATGCACAGCAGCACGTCCTGGGCTTCAGCGTCTTCTCGGTTGACATAGTGGGCGTCGCTGGTGGCGACCAGCGGCAGGCCCATCCGGCGGGCGACATCGACCGCGCCCTCCAGGGCCATCCGCTGGATTTCCAGGCCGTTGTTCTGGATCTCGACGAAGTAGCGTTCGCCGAACACCTGCTGAAACCAGGCGGCGATTTCTTCAGTCCCGCGCAGGTCGGGTTCGGCGTTTTGGCTGCGCAAGAGCGAGCGGCTGAACTCGCCCGACACGCAGCCGCTGAGGCAGATCAGGCCCTCGCTGTGGGCGGCGAGCAGTTCCTTGTCGATTCGCGGCTTGCGATAAAACCCTTCGAGAAACGCCGCCGAGGCGAGCTTGATGAGGTTCTTAAACCCTGTCTGGTTCTGTGCCAGCAGCGTCAGGTGGTAGCTGGCCTCGTCGTTTTTGCTGACTTCTTTCTGAAAGCGGCTGCCCGGCGCGATGTAGGCTTCGTAGCCCAGAATGGGATTGATGCCGCCGGCCTTGGCTTTTTGATAGAACTCCAGCGCCCCGTACAGATTGCCGTGATCGGTGAGCGCCAGGGCGTTCATGCTCTGGGCTTTGGCCCGTGCGATCAGTCCTTCGATCGGGCTGGCGCCATCGAGCAGGCTGTAGTGGCTATGGCAGTGAAGGTGAACGAACGAGCGAGCAGTCATCGGCAGTCCATTGCGGGAAGGCGGAACGGTAAAGAGCGCGGCGTGGCGCCTTCCTACAATTTAGCGGTGGGATCGTCAGTTGGCTATCGCGTCGGCCTCAACAGCCCAAACGGCGTTGCCGCAGTTGGGACGTTCACTCGCCACCCGACAGTTTTGCGCTGAGCTCGGATTGCAGGCGCGCAGCGAGAGCTTCGAGCTCCGGGAAGGAAAGCCGCTGCAGTTGCTCGCCGGGCATCTCTTCGCGGCGCATCAGCTTTTGAAGGTATTCAATGTGTGCTCGCAGTCCTTCCGATCGCCCCCTCTCGATTCCCTTCTCGATTCCCTTCTCGATTCCCTTCTCGATTCCCTTCTCGATTCCCTTCTCGATGCCCTTCTCGATGCCCTTCTCGATGCCCTGCCGGAGCCCCTCTTCCACGCCGCGATCTTTTGCCTCTGCCAACGCTGTGTAGACGTCACGCTGCATTTTTTGCCTCGATTCGTATAACTCGCGGTCGCGTTTGCTTTGTGAAATCATGACCAGGCCTCCTAACGCCAAACGAACTTCGGGCACATCGAGCGGACCGGGCAGCGCGTCCATGTCGAGATCGCGCGCATGCCGCAGGAAGAACAGCCAGCGGTCCAAAGGCGTGGCCAATTGCTCGACCGCCTTGGTGAACTTCGGTAACTCCAGGATATGCAACGCCATCTGATCGGTAAAGAGCGTCTGAAACCGCCGCTCGCGCAGCTCAAAAATCAGATGGTAGTCGGGCAACTCGGGAAAAAGCGGCGTATCGACAAAGCAGACCGCGATTGTGGGTCGCAGCACCCGGAAGTCCTTCCCTTTACGCAACTGCCCTTGATGAAGCCTTGCCCAGTAGTAAAGCGCCCGCGGACGGAAGGCGCCGTACGCCAGCATCTGCATCTCGACATTGAACTGCCGGCCGCTTTCGTCACGTGCCTTGATGTCGAGAATCGACAGCTTGTCGTCCAGCGCCTCACTATCGTTGAAAGGATTCAGTAGATCGAGGCTCTCAATCTTCTGCCCCGCCTCTGGCTGTAAAACGGCGTCGAGCAAGCTGATCAGCAAAGGCTTGTTCTGCTCACGTCCGAATACGTGCTTGAAGGCGAAATCGACCTTTGGATCGGTCAGCGGTTTCATGGCCGCAATGATAACCGTGGGCGCTGCACGCCGCCACCGAGCGGGCACGGCCGGGCGGCGCTCGTACCGGGCGGCCACTAGTCTTGTCGCCGTCCGATGGTGCTAGCTATTCATCCGGCGGTTCGCCGATGCCGCGAAGATACTCTGCCAGCAGCGATTGCAGATCGAGCAGGCTCTGCCAACGGCGCTCGTCGAGCACCATGCGGCGCGTGGCGTTTTCGGGCCGGGCACTGGCCAGCAAATTGCGCAGGCGAATGTGCAAGAACTCCAGCAGCTCCGAGAGCTGCGCTGCCTGGCCCGGACTCAGCCGGTCGGGCAACTCGGGCGGCTCGGTCGAATAAAAGGTTGCCTGCAGGTCGGGGTTCTCGCTCCAGTTCAACTCGAAATCGAGACTCGATGCCCGCGGCGAATTGCCCGCCAGCTCGGGGCTGATGGTGCCGGTGCCGTGAATGTCGCCTCCCCGCTGCTGCGACAGCCGCGCGGCGATTTCTTCGCGCGAACCGACCAGCAGTACCGACCGGCCCACCATCACCATGTCGCCGGGCCGCAGAATGCGAAGCTGCACGTCTTCGCCGTTGACCTTGGTGCCGTTGGTGCTCTCCAGATCGGTGAGCACCAGCTTGTCCTGGTCTTCTTGAATCTTGAGATGGAAGCGGCTGACCCGTTCGTCGTTGAGCTGAACAGAGTTGCCCTCTTCGCGTCCGATGGTCACCGGCGTCGATAAACCATCGAACACGCGGCCCCGATCGGCCCCATCCAGCACCCGTAATGTAATCAAGGCCATGCAGTACCAACTCGCCAGCGGTCGCCGCAGCAGCACGCCGGTCGAACCGCTTGAACAACCGTTGGCCAAGCCGTATGCTGAGCCCAGCGCGCCCGTGGCGCAACTGGACAGCGCATCGGTCTTCGGAACCGAGGGTTGCAGGTTCGAATCCTGCCGGGCGTACTTCGATTCGCCGCCTTGCCGTACGGCGGGGCGTTTCGATCTGCGACGATTATATCTCACCGCGGCAAAATCTGCATCTAGGTTTTTTGCGCCGGTCGGCAGGCACGGCTGCGGATCAGGCCGGTCTTCCATCGGGCTAGACGGGCAATTCCTGCCCCTTGGTTTCGGGGGCAAACCACAGCAGGCCGATGCCCAGCAGAAACAGGCCGCTCAACCAGGCGGCGGAAAGCTCCATCGACAGGCCGCCGCCAGTGCGCATCCAGCCGCCGATGACCAGGGTCGGCGCGGCCAGCACTCGCCCGGCGTTGAAACAGAATCCGCCGCCGGTGCCGCGCAGCCGGGTAGGGAACAGCTCGGGGAAATAAACGGCAAAACCCGCGTGCATGCCCAGCGTCAGAAAGCCAAAGCCGGCCAGGCCGATCAGTTGCAGCGGCTCAGACCACAACGTCCAGCCGTGCGGAGCGAGAAACACCCATAGCGAGGCGGCCAAACCACCCAATTGAAACAGCAGAAAAGCGCCGCGCCGGCCGACCTGCTCGGCCAGCGGCCCAAACGCCAACAGGCCCAAGCCACCGCCGGTAGTGACGACCAGCATGCCCAGCATTTCCCAGCTTTTGAACTGCCCCGAATAATGTTCCAGCAACTCTTTGCGGCGCGCCTCCGAAGCGCTGCGCAGCTCGGATTCGGCAAATTCGCCCGTTTCGATCACCGCCTGCGACGTCGCGCCTTTCCAATGTTCCCAAGCGCTGACGGGCACGTGGGCTGGGTTTCCGCCGAGCACCTGCAACAGATAGGCGCGTTGGCGATCGCGCAGCAAGGTTTCGCGCCCATGAATATGAACGCCCCAGAATGTCGCCATGCCCACCGTGGCCAAACCGACGCCTACCACGGTTCGACTCATCAGGCCCGGGGCAAAAAGTTCGCGCATCCGGCCCAAGTGTTTTCCTCGTCCGGCGGCGGCTGCCTGGCGTGCTTCGAGCCAGGCCGGCGGCTCGCGCAGCCAAACGCGAATGAACAGCGTGAGCAGCGCCGGCACCGCGCCGATCGCAAACGCCCAACGCCAGCCGTTTTCTCGATCGGCCACGATGAGCCATCCCGCCGCGGCGATGGCCAGATAGGTGCCCAGCACACTGGAAGCATGAAAGATGCCCAGCGACCGTGCCCGCGCCTGCTTCGGAAATACTTCGGCCACCAGCGCGCTGGCCACGGCCCATTCGCCGCCCACGCCCATGGCCACCAGAAACCGCAGAATCGCCAGCTCCCACCAGCGCTGGGCCAACGCCGAAACGCAGGTGAACGCCGAATAGGTCAGAATGGTGTAGACCATGGTGCGCGTGCGGCCAACCCGATCGCTGACGATGCCAAACACCACTCCGCCCAGCGCCCCTCCCAGCAGAAACGCCGCCAACATGACGTTGGTGTAGTAGTCGATCTGGGCGTCCGACGCGCCGCCGGGCAGCAGGTCGCGCACTGCTTCCTTTTGACTGGAAATAAACACTTGTCCTTCGAATACATCGAAGATCCAGCCCAGCGAAGCGATGACCAGCACCAGCCATTGGTAGCGGCTGACACCGGCATACCACGGGGCCAGATCGGCCGAACTTTGGGCGCGAGACTGGTCCATCGTCAGTCTCGCGGAGTGGCGTCCCAGGCTCGGCGGAAAAGCTCGGCGCCGGCGTCGGTATAAGGATGGGCGAAGCTCTCTTGATAGACGCTCATCGCCGCCGTCACGCAGTCGGCACCGGCCAACGCCGCCGCGACTAACTGCCGGCTGTTACGCATCGCCGCCGCCAATACGCGCGTAGGATAGGAATAATTGTCGCGGATGCGCAAAATGTCGGGCACCAGCGACCCCGCCTCGTCGCCGTGGGCCTCTTTCCAGCCAACGAAGGGGCTGACGTACGCAACGCCGCAACGCATAGCGTGCCAGGCCTGAGCGGCGGAGAATACGAGTGTGGCGTTCGTGCGCACTCGTCGGCTGGCCAATTCACGCAGCGCCCGAAACCCAGCCTCACTCGCGCCCACCTTGATGACAAAGCTCGGCGACATTTGCGCCAGTTCGACGCCCGCCTCCACCATGTCTTGCCAATCGGTCAGGTGCGGATCGACCTCGACGCTAACCGGTTTGTGGGTGCCTTCAAACAGCCGGGCGATCTCTTCGATCAGTCGCCGAAACGGCTTGCCCGACTGTTGCACGTGGCGTGGATTGGTCGTCAGCCCGTCGAGGTTCCAGACTTCGAGGGCATAGTTGATTTCATCGAGCTTCGCGCTGTCGAGAAAGAGTTGCATCGGCCCAGGTTCCTTGAATGCGAGTGCCGCCAGGCATTAACATAGCCGCTGCACGAACTTGAATCGACTCCCCGGATCATGACCGGCCCGCGAGCGGATTACCCACCAGTGACGCCCACCACTTTACGTTTCGGCTTGATTGGCCATGGAGCTTGGGGCAGCCATCACGCCGCGGCCATCGCCCAGACACCCGGCGCCGAGCTGCTGGCCATTGCGGCCCGATCGGAGGCCACGCGCCAGGCCGCTGCCGCGGCGTTTGCCGAGGCGGCTATCTATGCTGATTACCGCGAATTGCTGGCCCGTGACGACCTGGACGTGGTCGATGTCGTATTGCCCAGTCATTTGCACACCGAAGTCGGGCAGGCTGTGCTGCAAAGCGGCAAGCATCTGCTGCTCGAAAAGCCGATGGCCCTATCGCTGGACGACTGCGATGCACTGATTGATTTGGCGGCGCAGCAGGGCCGCATGTTGGCGATCGGCCACGAGTTGCGGCTTTCGAGCTTGTGGGCGAAGGTCAAGCAGATCATCGATGCCGGCGGCATCGGCGTGCCGCAATATGTGCTGGTCGAACTTTCGCGCCGTCCCTACCGGCTTGGCGCCGACGGCTGGCGGTTCGATCGCGCCCGCGTGGGCAATTGGATTCTCGAAGAACCGATTCACTTTTTCGACCTGGCCCGCTGGTATTTGGCTTCGGCGGGCGAACCGCAGTCGGTCTATGCCCGGGCAAATTCGCGCCAGCCGGGTCATCCGGAACTACAAGACAATTTCAGCGCCATCGTCAACTTCGCCGGCGGCGCCTATGCCGTGATCTCGCAGACGCTCAGCGCGTTTGAACATCATCAGACGGTGAAAGTTTCGGGCGCCACGGGCGCCTTGTGGGCAAGCTGGAGCGGCGCCATCGATCGCACTCGCCACCCCACGTTTTGGCTCAAGCGCTTCGACGGCGAGCGACTGGTCGAGTTGCCGCTGGCAAAACCGACAGGCGAACTCTTTGAACTCGAAGACGAGATTGCCATGATGGTCGATTGCATTCGCCACGGCCGCGCTCCGGCGGCCAGCGGCGGCGACGGTCGCTGGTCGGTCGGTCTCTGTCTGGCTGCCGCGCAATCGGTGGAAACCGGCTTACCCGTATCTCTCGAGCATCTGCGGCGAGCATAGTGCGCCGTTGTTCGCCGATTCAAAGCCTGCGGCATTCATCGCGGCGCGGCCACTGATTCGCTGACTAACTTGAGCCGCGCGGGCAATGCTCCCGCATGCAGAGTCGCGCACAGCAGCTCAACTTCGTCCTCGCTGAAGTTGCCATTAACCTCGCCGCGGTCTTCAATGCGGCTCGTGAGCAATGGCGCCGAGCGGACCTCCCCATCGAAGACGATAGCGAGGCGCCGCCGCAACGATGGATCAACCGGGTCCGGAAGATGCGCGCCAGTCAATTCGCTCATCCGCCGGGCGCCATCCGATGACAACGCGAAGTGGATGCAGGGATTCCCTCGCGCATCGTCGCCGGGGACGGCGCTCGTCAAATCCGCGCCCGTCACCTTCCAATCGTCGATGAGCACGAGTATCTGTGGATTGCCCGATTCGTTCTCGCGAATCGCCGCGTGGCCATCGCGTAAATAGCGGAGTTCTTCGTTGGAGACAGCGCACCACTGAGCAGCCAGTTTTCGCTTGCCATCGTCTGTTTTCGTGAATGCCTTGTCTTTAGGCGTCACATTAGGATCGCTGGCGATAGCGATGATCTCCCCATTAAAGCGATCGTCGGCGACGATCCGGAATTCGAGTTTACCCATGACGGCCAACTGGCTGCGAACGCGCTCGACGTTGGCACGATCGCCGCCATACACGCCGACCTCGATCCAGCCGTCGTTGAGCAACTTTGCCGACGCCCAAGGTCGTACGCGTCGCTCGACGACACGCAATACCTGCCGCAGGTCGACGCCGGCAGCATCGTCGGCGGTGGCGTACGACAACACGACGCCAACGGGCTCGTGCGTAGCGCAACCAGTAAGCAACACAATAAGTAGCGGCGCACTTCGAATCATGATCGCGTCTCATCGGGTTTGGGGCGACTCGCGGTTTGCGAGCGCGCTTCGCGCCGCAACCGTTCAAGCTCACGCTTCAGCGGCTCCCAATACGCGCGGTCGGCCGCCCGCTCGGCAGCCTCCTCGTCGCGCAAAGCCGCCTCCAAGGCCACTTCATCGCCGGTCTGAGCGATCAAAAGCAAACTTCGCTCCGATAGGGCGGCGCCGCAACGATCGGGGAATCGTTCGGCCAGAGCAATCAAGAGCGACGCCGTGCGCATCTCCTTAAGCCAAAAGTCGAGCTGCTCGTCGCTGGGCCGATCGCGATGCGAAAAATAGTTGGCCTCGAGCAGACGGACGACCATGGGCCAGTCTTTGGGCCGCTGCGTTTTCTTTGCCCGCACCAAATCGGGCAAGGAAAGCAACTCAATTTGTAATCCATCGAGTTCGGCTGTCGTTCGCCGCGACCAAAGAGCATCGAAGGGATCCACACCACGCATCCGAGACATGACATCGATCCGCATATCGGCGGCCTCCGGAAGTTCACACCGAAAGTGGATGGCCAACCCTAAATTGAGGTAGCGCGCCTCAAACGGCGGAACGGCGATCCGATCGGCGCGCAACTCGTCCAAGGCGAGTTGCAGCCGAGCGAGATTATCGGCGTCAGCCAGGATTGCCAAGTCGGTATCGCGACTAAACTCCGCTGCGCCGTACAAGACGCACGCCTGGCCGCCCATCAAGAGGGCTCGCACCTGGTGCCTCTGGATCGAAGAAAGGACTGTGCGTATCGGGTTCGGGGTCAAGCAATCCTCCCAACGCCAAGTACATGCCCCACATTTTTTCGGTTTCGGCCCACCGCTCGCGCGGAGTCATCCGATACCACTCGGCCCATTCAGCGCCAACGAGTTCTTCAGGATCGATCATCTTCCGAGTGCGTTACGCAGGCCTTGGCTAGATTGGATGTCTCTCTTCATGATAGCCAGACGCGGCCATTCTGGGCAGCCGGGGCATCGCCAAGGCTCTGCCCCAGTCGCCGGAAGTCAGCCACCGGAAGTCATCGGGCGCCGGCCGCCACCTCGCCCTCGACCACGTCGGCCGCGTGGGCCTGGGCGATCAACTCTTCGGTGCTGGCCGGGTCGACCTCGCGGCAACTCGCCGCCAAACGTTGCGATAAATCGCGGAGCTCGACCTGCCAGTCATCGGCGGAAAGCTCGGGTGGCGTGAGCGCGGCGAATTCCTCGCACAACAAAATCAGCCGCAAGAGATGCCGGAAGATCAGCCCCTCTTGCTTGGTCAGGTCGCGCGTTTTGACGTAGTTGTTAAAGTTGCCGCCGAAAAAAAACAACTCGCCCGCCACCCAAACCGATTGCGTCTCGAAGTCGCCCGCGTCGGGATAAAGCGAATCGAACCATAGCCGCAACTTTTCGGCCAGACTCGGCGGACGCTCCGGCGGCTCGCGATCGTCGCGATCTTCCTCGTCGTCCTCCGTCATCGGCGCCGCCAGCAAACCGCGGCGGATCAGCTCTTCATCCAGCCGCGTCATGGCCAGCGGGCCGGGCGCCAAATCGCGCGGCGGCCGCACGTATCGCAGCACCGGGCCGGGCAGCCCCAACACGCTCTCCAGCGCTTGCAGCCGCTCGGTGCGGTCGGCAATTCCCAACTGCTCGACCAAAAACGCGCCGTAGAGGGGATTCACGCTGCGGAACGGCAACAGTCGCGGCAAGGTTTCCGTTGGCGTGGCAACCGTTGGCGAATAACGCGGGGGCGGTGCAGCCGCCTGCGGCGGCGCGAGACGCCCTGCGTCTTTGGAAAACCCAAACAGGCCGGTACCGCCGGATGCCGTCACAGGAACGACCGGCTCGGGCGGATTTGTTGAATCTTTCTTGGGCGGCGGCTCGGGTTCGAGCGTCACATAGCCGCCGGCCCACAGCGTGAGCAACATCCGGTCGAGCGCCTGCTCGCCCGCCCGGATGCGCGGCTCGTCCATCAACCGCTTGCGAATCAACTTGCGGATCGGCTCGACTTCGGGCGAGATCGTCAATAGATATGCCAGCAATCGCCACGGCAACGGCCCTTTGCTGTACAGTTTGCCTGGCGGGGCCACCTTGAGCTTCTCAAATTGCTGCTCGTTCCAGTATGTTTGGTTCTCGCGGCGCGTGGGCCGCTTTTTCTTGAGCGCCTTTTTGGCTTTCAGCAGGCCAAGGTCTTTGGTGTCTTCCGGAATGGCGTCGTACTTTTGCTTCCAACGCAGAATCTTGACATCGTCTTCATGGGCCAGGGCAAACACATAGCCGCGATCGTCGAACTGCGGCCGGCCGGCGCGGCCAAAAATCTGGTGGGCCGAGCTGGCGTCGATCAGCTTTTGTTCGCCGGGCGGACCTTTGACCAGCGACGTGAGCACCACGCTACGGGCCGGTAGATTAATGCCGGCGGCAAGCGTCTCGGTGCAAATGGCCACCGCGAGCAACTTGCGTTGAAACAGGCTTTCGACCACGCGGCGATACTTGGGCAGCAGCCCGGCATGGTGTACGCCGACGCCGCGCATCAACAGTTGCTTGAGCTTTGGCCCGGCGCCTTGCGACCAATCGAGCCGATTCACTTCGTCCAAAAGCTGGGAGCGGCCCGGCTCGCTTAGCAGCGGGCACCCCTTGAGCTGCTCGGCGATGCTCCAACATTCATCGCGGTTGAAGCAAAAGACCAACGCGGGCGTCAGCCGGCTGGCGGCGTCGCCCTGCGCGATGCGTGTGATGAACTCACCCAGCAGCTCGTCGGGCACCCATTGATAGGTCAAGGGAATCTTGCGTTCGGTGCCTTCGACCAGGTCGATCTTGCGCCGATGGCAGCGGTCGAGCCAAGAGATGAACTCGCGTGAATTGCCCACCGTGGCCGAAAGCAGCAGCAGCCGCACGTGGGTCGGCAACATGCCCAGCGATAGCTCCCAGACGATGCCGCGGTCGACGTCGGCGAAACTGTGGAACTCGTCCATCACCACGGCGCTGACGGGCGCGAAGTCGAACGCGGCGGGATGCAGCAGCCGGTTGAGCAGAATTTCGGCGACAACCACCAAAATGCGCGCCCGCGGGTTGACGCGACGATTGCCGGTGACCAGCCCCACCTCGTCGGCGCGGAAACCCCAACGGACGGCGGCGGCCTGCATCTCGGCAAACTTTTGCTCCGTCAGCGCGATCAGCGGAGTCGTGTAATACGCCGTCGTGCCGTTGTGCAGGGCCTCAAACAGAGCGGCCTCGGCGATCAGCGTCTTGCCCGTGCCCGTCGGGGCGCAGACCAGCACTCCTTGCTCCGCGGTGAACCAGGCCAGCAGCGCGTCTTCTTGCACCGGATAAGGCACATAGGGCAACTGCTGCAGGTATCGTTCACCGAGTTGATCGCGTGAGAGCACTTCGGGCATGAGGCCGAGTATAGTCCCTCGCGCCGCTCAAGCGAAGCGAAGCTCGTAATTCCCTAGCTTCCCATCTGTAGGGAACGCCCTCTGTGGCCTCTGTGGCGTTCCGCCTCGCGTCTGTAGGGAACGCCCTCTGTGGCGTTCCGCGGATGGCATTTCGATCTTTTCGTTCCTTCACGCTGCTTTTAGGCAAGGCCCGTATCAGCCTTTACGCCGAAGGTTCGAACCCACATCGCGCCGCCCCCGCGGAACGGCACGGAGGCCGTTCCCTACAGACACCGAACGAGAAGGCCCACCGTACCAGGTGCTTCTCGCCTAGCTGCGCACCTTACGGCTCTTGGTCGAGTTCATCCGCGGCATCTTGTATTTCCGCTTGGCGACCTGCGCGGCGCCCGACGTCTGCTGGTTGTCGCTGCTGCTGTCATAGCCGCTCGGTTCGGGCGGCGGCACCGGCAGCAGGTCCGATTGCGGCGCGGCGGGAATCGCTTCTTGCTCGATATTCACCGGCGCGTCGCCGTGAAAGTCGGGCGTGTCGCCGCCGTGGCAGCAGCTTGTGCAACTACCGCAGCAACTGTCGCAGCGGCGGCAGCGCGCCAAGGCGGCGGCCAACCGGCTGCGCAGCGCCTTCAGCCGGCAACGCAGGCTGGGCTTGCAGCAACTGTTGCATCCACCGCAGCCCTGATCGCAGTACCCTTCCCACGGCCCGCCGCAGCCATGCTGCCAGCCGCCATAGCCGCCCGCGCCGCCATACGCGCCGTACGGCGCGCCTTGCCACGCCGGGTAGCCCATGTAAGACGTATTGTCGCCGGCGGGTGCGGCGCCGTCGCTCACCGGCGGCAGTTGTTGCGTCGGGCTGGGGGGCGAGGGGCGGTCGGTCGAGTCGGTTTGTGCCCAGGCGAGACTCGCGCCCATCAGCAATGACGCGAACACGCTCAATATGCTTAGCCGCATGTTTGCTTACTCCTTTTTCTTAGAGACCGGGTGCTTCCGTGCAAAAGGTTGTATGGCGTCTCCGCCCGCGACCGACCGAACGTTTCGATCGTCACAAGCGGTAATGAC
>DASVHB010000690.1:0-6158 GCA_036379195.1 Pirellulales bacterium | reverse complement strand
CCACCGGGCAAGCCGGTGGCATCTTGGTGGAACAAAACCGGAACCAACCGCGGGTGACCGTAGTCACACATTTTTGCGCAGCCCAGGCAGAGCCTTAGCGATGCCCCGGCTGATCCGCATCCGGGGAATCGGCAAGCCTCTGCCCCAGCCACCAGCTAAAGTCGGCTTTCGCTTCCCGGAAGTAGCGCTACTTTTGCGGAGCGAAAGGCGACCATCGCGATCGATGATTTAGCTCGACGTCAGCACCACGCCCGCTTCGCCGGGAATCCACCAGCCGGCGTCGGTGTCGAGCGGCGCTGTGCCGTTGCCGCCGTATTGCGGCGACTCGCTCGACCAAACGACGCGCCACGCGCCCCCCTCGACTGGCGCCAACAGCGGCTGCGGCGCCGAGTTGATTCGCAACTCGCAGCCAAAATTCACCACGAGCAAGCGATCGCCGTCGCCCGCCCCGAAGAACCGCAGCACGAAAGCGTCGTCGCTCAGCCGGGCGCCGTCGAGCCGGTCGGCCGCCTGCCGGCGGAAGACCGGGTCTTGCCGGCGCAGCCGGATCAGATCGCGGTGCAGGGCGTAGCTGGCGGCGTGCCGCTGGCGATCGCCAAAATCGAGCTTCGAGCGCTCAAACGTCTCGCGATCGCACGGATCGACCAGCAGCGACTGCATCTCGGGCGTCGCCAATGGGCGGAATTGGGCCAAAAACTTCGCGCGTCCCGCCGCCACGTCGGCCGCCAGCTCGGGCCCGCAGTCGGCGAAATACAGAAACGGGCTGCTGGTCGAGAATTCCTGTCCCTGGAAAAGCATCGGCGTTCCCGGCCCCAACAGCAGGCAAGCTGTAGCCGCGCGGAGCCGCCCCGGGCTGGTCTGCCGCCAGAGGCGCTCGCCGCGCGCCGAGTTGGCCAATTGATCGTGATTCTCGATGAAGTTGACAAACGTGGCGGCGGTCAGCCCATACGTGGGCGTGCCGCGCGTGCCGCGCTGCCACGGATAAATCTGCCCCTGATATAAAAAGCCCCACTTGGCCACCGCGAGGAACTCTTCGGGCGTGCCAAAGTAGTCGCTGTAATAGGCGTCGCGGCGACCGGTGAGGCGGACCACCGCCGAATGGTGAAAGTCGTCGTTCCAGAGCGCGTCGAGCCCGTGCCCGCCGTCGCCCGCTTTGCGTACCATGCGCACCTGCTGCGGTTCGTTCTCGCCGAGCATCACGACACCGCGCGGGCCTGCGGCGGCCCGCGCGGTGCGGCCGATCTCGCCCAGAATATGTTCGGGCGAGTCGTCGTAAAATGCTTGCGTGGCATCGAGTCGCAGCCCGTCGAAGTGAAACTCTTCAATCCAATACCGCACGTTGGCCAGCACAAACTCGCGCACAGGCGCGGCGTTGGGACCATCGAAGTTGACTGCGTCGCCCCATTCGCTTTTGTGGCGGTCGCTGGAGTAATAACGCGAAAACTGCGGCAGCAAATTGCCGACGCTGCCCAGATGGTTGTAAACGACGTCGAGAATCACTCCCAGGCCCTCGCCATGCGCCGCGTCGATGAACTGCCGCAGATCGTCAGGCGTGCCATACAGCCGCGTGGGCGCGAAGTGATTCACTCCGTCGTAGCCCCAGCCGAACTGGCCGGGAAAATCGGCCACCGGCATCATCTCGATCAGCGTTACGCCCACATCGGCCAGCTCGCCCAGTTGGTCGCGGGCAGCCCGCCAGGTGCCTGCGGGCGTGAACGTACCGATGTGCATTTCGTAGATCACTTGTCCAGCCAACTCCACGCCGCGCCAGCCGTCGTCGGTCCAGACAAAGGTAGCGGGATCGATCACTTGCGATGGACCGAATGGGCCTTCGGGCTGAAACCGCGAGGCAGGGTCGGCAAAGACAAGCTGCGACTGGCCGTCGAGCCTGAACCGGTAAAGGTCGCCGGCTCGAGCCTCGCCGGCGATGCCGCTGAAATAGCCGCCGACTTCGCGGCGCAACTCGAAAGCCGGAATCTCGCGGCCTACGGTCTCAAACACCACCTCGACCTGCTGCCGTTCGGGGCACCAGACGCGAAACTGCACGCCGCCCGACGGCAGCGGTTCGGCTCCCACGGGCAATCGCCGCGCGAGGTCGCCTGTGTCGACGGAGGTATCACTCGGCAATTCGTTGATGATTTCAAGCATGGCAATGGTGCATTGACTCTGTAGGGAACACCTAGTGGCTGGGGCAGAGCCTAAGCGATGCTCCGGCCGATCCGCTTCCGGGGCATCGGCAAGCCTCTGCCCCAGCCACCAGCCCATGTGGCACAGCCGCCCTCGGCTGTGTATCGCCGCTCTACAGCGGCGGAGTCCGGATCACAGCCGGGGGCGGCTGTGCCACATTCCATGTGCGAATGGCATTACATCGCGCGACGCTGGGTGGACGATTTCATTCGCGGTAGGATATAAACGACAGTCGCAACACCCCGCCGCTAATGCCGGCCATTCGTTGGTCGCGCCCGGAACACCTTTGGCCTCTCCCCGAACCAGAGCCGCGCCATGCGTGCCTTCGCCGTCGCAGCACACCCCGACGACATCGAGTTTGTGATGGCGGGCACGCTCATTCGACTGCGCGACGCGGGCTACGAGATTCACTATCTGAACCTGGCCAATGGCTGCTGCGGCTCGACCGAGCACGATGGTCCGAGCGTGGCGCGGCTGCGGCGCGAAGAGGCCATCGCCGCCTGCCGCTCGATCGGCGCGGTGTTTCACGAGAGCCTGGTCAACGACCTGGAGATTTTTTACGACCGCCCAACGTTGGGACGTCTGGCGGCCGTGATGCGCGAGGTATCGCCCGAAATCGTGCTGACGCATGCGCCCGTCGATTATATGGAAGACCATGTGAACGCCTGCCGGCTGGCGGTGACGGCAGCTTTTGCACGTTGTATGCCAAATTTTGCCACTGAGCCGCCTACGCCCGCCACCAGCCAGGCGGTGACCGTCTATCATGCGCAACCGCACGGCAACCGCACGCCGCTGGGCGAAGTGGTCACGCCGCAGATTTTTGTCGACGTCACCGATTGCTTGAACGAAAAGACGGCCATGTTGGCCTGCCACCAGAGCCAGAAGCGATGGCTCGATGAAAGCCAGGGGCTTGATTCCTATTTGCACACCATGCACGACCTGTCGCGCGAGGTGGGCCAAATGTCGGGCCGCTACGAGTACGCCGAGGGCTGGCGGCGACACCTGCATCTGGGTTTTTGCGCTGCCGATGCCGATCCGCTCTCGGTGGCCCTGCGCAAGTGGTCGTTCGTCCGCGCGTTAACGGGCTAATTTCCCGCCATCATGCCAAGCACGAGCATGCCGGCAACGCCGGCGACTATCAGTGAACTGATAACGACTCCCAGCATCGCGAACAACTTCTTCCGCCGCTGAAAAAGCCCGGCAATGCCCAAGCCAATACCAAGCAGGCCAAGCGGAATACCGGAGAGGATGCCGAAGCCGATCAAAAGCAGAAGCGATGTGGAATCGTCGATGAGACGTGGATTCGTGGCCTGAAGGATACCGATGATCACGAGACACGTGACTTCGAGCAGGCCGGCGGCCAGCCCTACCAGAAACGAGGCGATGCCCAGCCCCGAGTGTTTCAATGTCTCCGGGCCGCTGTCGGAAAAGCCTTCGGAGGCGGCCTGGTAGGGATTCGGATAGCTCATCGAGCGGCTCTGCTGCGGGAAAGCTTCGATTCTGGCAAGTTGCAAATCTGGCAGCAAGACTTTACATGGAGTCGGGCATCTTGAAGCGCTTTCTCGATGGTTTTAATGCAGGGCAGATCTCTTTAGCCGCCAACAGCGCCCGGCCGGCCGCCAAGGCATGCTCCAGGGCATTGCGGGCCGCCCCCATGGCTCGGGCGTGGGCCTGGTTGGCACGCTCGGCAATTTGGTCAAGGGTGTGCGCGTTTTCGACGTTCGTAGGTTGTGCGGAAGAAACTTCGTGACGCATCGTTCATGCTCCTCTAATACGGGGTCAACTAGCGAGGCCCGCCGCCGCTCGACGGGCGATGCGTGCAGTGTACGCATGAACATATTATTCGTCAACAGAAAAAACAAATTTTTCTATCAACACATCTTCGTGTGAGAACCCCCTCGCGGCGGCTTCTTCGACGGCTTGTGGCCCGTGCCGGGCGGCCTACACTAAGAGAAGGGCCGGTTAGCAGTTCACGGAACGGCACGGAGTCCGTTCCCTACAGACCAACCCCCAACCCCTTATCCCCAACCCACACCCCATGCCTCCCGACTCGGCCACCATCGGCAAGCTCAACGAAGCCCGCGAAAAAATACAGGCCCAACTGGCGCAGGTCATCGTGGGGCAGGCCCACGTGGTCGAAGAGTTGCTGATCTCGCTGTTCAGCCGCGGGCATTGCCTGCTTGAAGGCGTGCCGGGCCTGGCCAAGACGCTGATGATCAGCACGTTGGCCCGCACACTCAACTTGTCGTTCAGCCGTGTGCAGTTCACGCCCGACCTGATGCCCGCCGACATCACCGGCACCGAAATCCTGGCCGAGAACCGCGAGACCGGGCAGCGCGAATTCCGTTTTCTCGAAGGGCCGCTGTTCGCCAACGTGGTGCTCGCCGATGAGATCAACCGCACGCCGCCCAAGACCCAGGCCGCCCTGCTCGAAGCGATGCAAGAGCGGCAGATCACCGTGGGCCGCGTGCGGCACCCGCTGTCCGATCCGTTCTTTGTGCTGGCCACGCAGAATCCCATCGAGCAGGAAGGCACCTACCCGCTGCCCGAAGCCCAACAAGACCGCTTCATGTTCAAGGTGTTCGTGCGCTACCCGAACTTTGACGAGGAGTTCGAGATTGCCAGGCGGACCACCACGGTGGTTTCTGACCACATTGTGCCGGTGCTCGCCGCCGAAGAAATCGTGCATTTGCAGCAGATGGTGCGCGAGGTGCCGATTTCCGACCATGTCATTCGCTATGTGCTGTCGCTGGTCCGGCAGACGCGGGTGGGCGAGCCGGGCGTGCCAGACTTTATCAGCGAGCAACTGCAATGGGGCGCCGGGCCGCGGGCCATGCAAAACCTGATTCTGGGCGGCAAAGCGCGGGCACTGTTGCACGGGCGGACGCACGTCTCGACCGACGACATCCAGGCCCTGGCCAAGCCGGTGCTGCGGCACCGGCTGGTCATCAATTTCGCCGCCGAAAGCGAGGGAGTGACCGCCGACCGCGTGGTCGACCGCCTGCTCGAAGCCACGCCCACTAAAGAAGACGAACTCACGCGCGATGCCCGATTCCAAAAGATTTTTGCATCCTGAGGCGATCAAGCGGATCGCCCGGCTCGACCTGCGGGCGCGCTACATCGTCGAAGGGTTTTTGTCGGGCGCGCACCGCAGTCCCTATTTCGGGCAGTCGGTCGAGTTTCGCGAGCACCGCGAGTACTCGCGCGGCGACGACTTGCGGCACATCGACTGGAAAGTGTGGGCCAAGCAAGACCGCTATTACGTCAAGCGGTACGAAGAAGACACCAACCTGCGCTGCACGCTGCTGGTCGACGTGTCGGGCAGCATGCGTTACGGCTCCGGGGCGCTGAATAAATACGAATACGCCTGCACGCTGGCGGTGTCGCTGGCCTATCTGTTGTTGCGGCAGCAAGACGCCGTGGGGTGCGTGGCATTCGACGAAGCTGCCCGTGGTGTGGTGCCGCTGCGTACGAAGCGCAACCACCTGCAAACGCTGATCGCGGCCCTCGACGTCAACCAGCCGAAGCAAAAGACCGACGTTTACCGCGTGATGCGTTCGGTGGCCGAGAGCTATCCGCGGCGCGGCATGATCCTGGTGTTTTCCGATCTGTTGACCGACCGGTCCAGCCTGTTTCGCGGCCTGCAATTGCTGCGGCAGCGCGGGCACGACGTGATGGTGTTTCACGTAATGGACGACGACGAGCTGGATTTTCCCTTCAACGGGCCGACGCGGTTCGAGGGGTTGGAGTTGCCTGAGCATCTCACCTGCAACCCACGGGCGTTGCGCGAAGGCTATCTGCAATCGCTGGCGGCATTCCTCGAAGAAATCCGCCGCGGCTGCATGCGGCAGGTGATTGATTATTCGCTGCTTCGCACCAGTCAGCCGCTCGATGCGGCCCTGGCCACGTTTTTAAGTTATCGGATGAGAATACGGAGCCGGAGCTGATGTGGTTTGACCAGCAACGGAATA
>DASVHB010000689.1:0-2616 GCA_036379195.1 Pirellulales bacterium | reverse complement strand
AGTGGGCCGGCGCCGCGGCCCTCGATGTGGACATGAGCGAACACATCGCGGCGTATCGGGGCAAGCGCGACCGGCTGCTGGCGGGGCTGGCCGGGCTGTATGAGGTGGCGAAGCCCGGCGGGGCGTTTTACGCCTTTCCGCGCGCGCCGCGGGGCAGCGGCGACGACTTTGTGGCTGAGGCCATTCGCAACGAGCTGCTCATCATTCCCGGCAGCATTTTCAGCCGCCGCGACACACATTTCCGCATCTCTTACTCGGCCAGCAACGAAACTATCGATCGTGGTCTCGCCGTGCTCCGCCGATTGGCAAGCTAGCCGCCATCGCGCCGCGCTTGTTCTGGTCATGCCATCAGGCATTTGCAAACCGGCGAATTCCGTTTCACAATGGAATCAAGGGTATCTTGGCCAAACCAGCGATTGAGAAGGCGGTGGATGATGCGTAGCAGCAAAACCGGGGCGGATGGTCTTGGACGCACTAGGGGCTTGCCAGGCAGTCGACTTGCCGCACTGCTCTGCCTGGCAATTGCCATCGGTTGCGCGCCGCCGCCGCCTAGCATCGAAGACCTGGGGCAAATTGTTTACGACCCGACGCAGGTGCCCGGCGCGGACCGGCCCTACACATTGCCGCACGGCCTGGGCGAAGAAGCAGGGCCGCCCGATATCGAGGGAAGCAGTGAGACCGCTGACAGAGCGACCCCCTCGCCCAGCAGGCCACAGACAGCCAAGCCGGCACCGAACGAATAACTCAAGCTCCGTTCCTTGTTGGCGCGTTGGGCTTGCCAGAACGTCGGGCACCCGGGATGCCCGCATTACAACGCCGAGTCTCGCATCGGCATTAGAGCCAATTCGGCTCGGGGGTCTCCGCCGATGGTGCGCCGTGGCTTGAAATGGCGCGGATATCGTCGCGGGCGCGGAAGAATGCCTCAACCACTTGCGCGTCCCATTGTTGGCCGGCGCCTTTGCGGATGATCTCGTCGAGCTTTTCGTCTTCCATGCCGGCGCGATAGGGACGGTCGCTGGCCATGGCGTCGTAGGCATCGGCCACCGCCACAATGCGGGCCAGATACGGTATTCCTTCACCGGCCAGCCCGTGCGGATATCCGCTACCGTCCCACGATTCGTGATGGTGCAGCACCACCGGCAGCATGTGCGAAAGCTGGCGCAGGTCGGCCAAAATGCGGTAGCCGATCACCACGTGCTGCTTGATGTGCTCGAACTCCTCGTCGGTCAGCTTGCCGGGCTTTCGCAGCACTTCGTCGTTGATGCCGATCTTGCCGATGTCGTGCAACAGTCCGGAAAAGTAGATCGTCTTGACGGTCTCGGCGTCGCAGTTGAGCTCTTTCGCCAGGCGGACGGCAATGCGTGCGACGCGGTCGCTGTGGCCGCGGGTGTACGGATCTTTGGCGTCGATGGCCGAGCTCATGGCGCGTACCACGCCGGTGAGCAGCTCGGCCTGCTGGCGGTAAAGGTCGATGTTGCCGCTGTGGATGCCCAGCATCGTGCCGACGGAGCTAAGCAGGCTGGCCTCGGCTGAGCCGAATTCGCCCGAGCGATCGTGGTTGATGGCGGCCAACCAGCCGAACAGGTGCTCGCCCTCGGCCACCGGCACGATCACCAGTTCGCGCACCGCGGCGAACCGAGCGCCCGGTGTCACCTGCGCCAGATGATTCACCACCAGCGGCCGGTTGTTGGCGCGCAGCCCCAGCCGTTCGACCAGTTCGAGCAAGGTCTCTACCGCCAGATCGCATGCGCCGTGCTTGAGCAGCAAGGGCTGCGTGCGGACATCGGGCGCGGCCTGACACGCGTCTGAGTTGGGAATCAGCAGCAACACCAGCCCTTCGGCGGGCACCACCTCCGAGAGCCATTCCAGCGCCCGGCGGCCCAGCTCTTCGTCGTTGCTGGAAAGCTTCAGGTTCTGAGTGAGCCGATAGATGAGGCTGATTTCCTCGAATGTCGAGCCGAGGTGCGCCGAGAGCTTCTCGACCTCTTCTTCAAGCTGCTCAATCTCTTCGTCGGCCGTCAGTTTGGCGGCAGCGACGGAGGCCAACCGCAGCGCGGCGTCGGCCGGCAGTGGTTCTTGCCGCGCGGCCCAGTCGGCGGCGGCTTCGAGATCGATGCCCAGGTTTTCGGCCAACCGCAGTGTGTCGTGTGATGTCGCCGGGCGCGTCAGCAGCGAAGCGACGGCGACCAGTGTCTCGTCACCGCGCGGCACCGGCACCGCCAATAGCAGCCACGGATCGTCGTCTTCGATGATTTCGGGTTGGCCGCGGCGGGCCACTTCGCGGCAAAGCTCGGCGCGGCTTGCCCAGTCGATTCGCCGATGGTCGGCGGCGAGCCGAACGAGATCGCCCGTGGCGCCGTCGAGCACCGAAAAATCGACGCCGATGCATTCGTGCAGTCGGCCGGCCACGGCGGCGGCGTCGCGGGCGCACTCGGGTGCGGCCAGCGCGGCCGGCGGCGGCATGACCACACCCATTGCGGGCGACGAAGGCATCGACGAGACAACCATCAGACTCGACTTTCCCAAGGAACGGAACCCTTGGGAACTTTAGTCCACGCCCGCGCCCTCGGCAAAAGCGGGAAGGGATGGAAAGGGCCGCTATGCCGAACGGTTGCG
>DASVHB010000688.1:0-11502 GCA_036379195.1 Pirellulales bacterium | reverse complement strand
GGGCGTTCCCTACAGACCGCGGTCGCCAACCCCCACCCCCCAACCCCCAACCCCCAACCCCCAACCCCCAACCACCCCATGGACTTCTCCAGGCACCCCCTGCTGCTGCGAGGCCTGACGTTCGCGTCGCGCGTGCGGCGTGCGGCCTGGCGGCGGAGACGCGCGGTCAAAGAACTCGCCTTAGAGCGCACGCTTTTCTATCGGCGCGTCTGGCATGAGGCGGCCGATGCGCTCGGGGCGTCGATCGCCGCGGTGGGCGATGAGATCTTCGAGATTCGCCTGGGCGATTGGCGAACCAAAGTGCAACGCAACTACACGGCGGCAGACGATGCGGTGACGCTGGAACTGGTCGGTCAGAAGCCGCTGGTGCTGGAGCTGCTCGCGCGGCAGGGTTTGCCGGTGCCGCGCTGGCAGGAGTTCACCACCGCTTCGCTTGAAGTGGCTGCGGCGTTCATCGAGCGCGTGGGCGGCGACTGCGTGGTGAAGCCCGCTCGCGACACCGGCGGCGGCGACGGCGTAACCACCCACGTGCGCACCCGCTGGCAGCTTGCTCGGGCCGCGGCTCGGGCGGCCGTGTTTGGCGAAGCGCTAAGCATCGAAGAGCAGGTGGCCGGCGACAATTATCGCCTGCTGTATCTCGACGGCGTGCTGCTCGATGCCGTGGTGCGCCGGCCGCCCAGCGTGACGGGCGACGGCCGCTCGACAGTGGCCGCGCTGGTCGAGCGGTTGAACGACGTGCGCGTGACGTGGGGATCGGAAGCCGCCCAGTCGCTCTTGGCCCGCGATCAGGACATGCTCCAGACGCTGGCGGCGCAGGGTCTTGCGCTCGGCTCGGTGCCTGCCGCCGGGCGGCTCGTGCGGCTGAAAACCGTCATCAACGACAATTCGGCCAACGACAACGCGGCGGCTACGCATCTGCTGTGCAGCGAGGTGATTGAGGCAGGCGCGGCGGCGGCGGCGGCGGTTGGCGCGCGGTTGGCCGGCGTCGATATCATCACCACCGATCCCGCTCGGCCGCTGGCGGCGACCGGCGGCGTGATGCTCGAGGTCAACACCACGCCCGGCTTTTATTACCATTATTGCCGCCAGGGCGCCCCCTGCCCAGTGGCGCTGCATGTGTTGAATTACTTGCGCAATTTGCCGCAGCAGCGATCGGCTGACCTGGTCGATTCGCTGCGGTGAGATGGATTTGGTGGTGAGTGATGAGTGATGAGTGATGAGTGATGAGTGATGAGTGATGAGTGATGAGTGATGAGTGATTTGGTTTCACCCCCTGTAGGGAACGGGCTCCGCGCCGTTCCGCGACTGCAAGCGACGTCAAAACCACCCATGGCGCCGAAGAGGGAAAGTCAAACTGCGAAATGCAATAGTAAAAAACGGCGAAATGGCAAACGCTCTGATTATCAAACATGATTCAATAACGCCCTGTATGGCGTGCCGCCCGAAAGTTGAGGCAACGCCCACTGGCACGCACCCGACGGCACGGAGTTCGTTCCCTACAGACCGTATTCGCTGAACCGTCAATCTCAACCCCCAACCCCCAACCCCCAACCACCAGCCACCAACCCCCAGCCACCAGCCACCAGCCACTTCCATGTCCTCCCTCTGCGAACTCGAAACGCCGAAGCCCGCCGTCGAACCGACCATGTCGCAGCGCGGCGGCACGCGCTTGCCGGCGGCCATCGTCGTGGGCGGGGGCGCCAACGCGCTGTCGATCGCGCGCAGCTTGGGCCGATCGGGCGTCGCCGTCTACGCACTCAACGAGCCGACGGCGCACGTTCGTTATTCACGTTACGCGCGCTGGGTCGACGTGCCGGCCGATGCCGAGGCCCAGGCCGCCTGGCTGTTGGGCAGCCAATCGGAACCTTTGCGCGGCAGCGTGCTCTTGGCCGCGGGCGACGCGGCCATCGACATGATCGCCGAGCACCGCGACGCGCTGGGCCAGAAGTTCTTGCTCGACCTCTCGAACTCCGCCGCGCAGCGGACCATGCTGAATAAGCTCGAAACCTATCGCGTGGCGGAAGCGGCGGGCGTGCCCACGCCGCGGTTCTGGCTGGCCACCACGCTTGCGCAACTCGATGCCTTGCGCGGCTCGTTGGTGTTTCCCTTGATTGTCAGGCCGCGGCTGTCGCATGTGTTTGAAGAACGCTTTGGCCGCAAGTTTCTGGTGGCTGAATCGCACGATCAACTGGTCGAAGCCTTCCGTGTGGTGCAAGACGCCCGCATCGAGACGATGCTGGTCGAGCGAATCCCCGGCGGCGACGACCACTTGTGCAGTTACTACACGTATCTCGACGAACGCGGCGCCCCGCTGTTCGACTTCACCAAGCGGATCATCCGCCGCTGGCCGGTGGGCATGGGCGGCGCGTGTTACCACATCACCGACCATGTGCCCGAAGTCCGCGAGCTGGGCCTGCGGCTCTTTCAGCACGTCGGCCTGCGCGGGCTGGCCAACGTGGAGTTCAAGCTCGACCCTCGCGACAGGCAGCTCAAGCTGATCGAGTGCAACGCCCGCTTCACGGCGGCCAACGGGCTGTTGGCTGATTGCGGCTTCGACCTGGCGCGGTTGGTGTACAACCGGCTGGTCGGCCTCGGTCCGCCCTCATTAGCGCATCGCCGCCGGGGCGTGCGCCTCTGGTATCCGATCGACGATTTCAAGTCGTTCCGCGAGCTGCGCCAGCGCGGCGAGCTCACGCTGGCCGGTTGGCTGGGCAGTCTTTGCCACCGGCAAACGTTTCCCTTTTTCCGCTGGCACGATCCTCTGCCAACGCTGGTCGTCGAAGCTCGCCGACTAGGCCGGGGCCTGCGGCGGCTTGCCAGGCGTCGCTAACCTGGATTATTCAGCAGCCCACACTAACCCGAAGCGCAAGCGAGGCGGAGACGCCGGGCAACTTGGGCATTCAGACGACCTCAATCTCGCGGCACTCAGCCTCAGCGGCCAATTCCGCCGCTACCGCAAGATATTCGCGAATGGCGTCCGCAATGTTTTCCAGAGCTTCGGCTTCCGTGGCTCCTTGCGAGCAGCAACCCGGCAGCCCTGGCACAGTGACGCTGTATCCCTCGTCCGAATGATGCAGTGCGACTTTATAGGTCATGCCAGCCTCCAGAATAGTATATCTTTCGGGGAAGCGCCGTTAAGGCTTTAATATCGGATTATCAGCGAACGGCGGGCAACCTGTTGCTCGTTCGTTCGTTCGTTGCTGCGTTCCTTTTCCCTGAAAGCGAGGATTGGGATGATTTTTAGAAGCCGACTCTTTCCGAGTGTTTCTGTCCGGGCGATGCTGGTCGTGACGATGATGGCGCTGGCCGTCTTGCCGCTTTCCTTCGGTGGGCGGTGTCAAGCAGCTCAAGCGGAGGCAAAAGACGAAGCATCATCACCCGGTCCATCGAATGCCGGCGCCACGTCCGAGTTTCCCTATGCCGTCGACTTTGAGCAGGGCGCGACCAAGTTTGAAAAAGGCGACGACATCACCATTCTCGAGGTTCGGGGCACGGCGGAAACATTCACGCCAGGCCACATCTATTGGATCAAAGGAAAATACACGCTGGCCTCGCACAGAAAGGCGCTGCTGGCCGCCTACACCACCGCGATGGACGCCGAGACCGCCACCAGCCAATCGTTTCAGGCGCAGCACCTCGATGTCAACGAAGGCGAGGGCACTTTCACGCTCTTTTTGCCAATGTCCTATCGCGGCTGGCCGCACGTCAGCTTCTATGGGGATGATCGAGGCAGCTTTGGCGGCAACTATTTCGGCACCGGCGACTCGGTGCTCAAACGCAGGTGGGGATCGAAAGACACCGACAAAACGACCATCAACGTCTTTCGCGATGGCACGGTCGAACTAGACGGCCACGCGATGCGTGATCTCGACCAGCTCACTAGTCGCTTGACCGATGCCCGACGTCACAATGCCGCTCCGGCCGTGCTGGTGCGCGGAGACAGCGAAGTACGTTTTCAGCGCATGGCCGAAGTGCTCAACGCCTGCAAGCAAGCGGGAGTTTCGGAGGGGAAAATTTCCGTCAAAGTATTGGACCCGCCGCCCGAATGAACATGGTGTGTGCTCGATGCCCACCCAGCTCATCACCGGCAGATTGCGTTTGGCGAACATGGTCGCGGGCACGCTCTTGAGCAGCGCCTCGCCGATCTTGTCGTGATCCATGGGGCGCGTGCCGCACTGCCGCGCCAGGTGGTCGATGGCCGATCCGGCTGTCATGGCCGTGCCGGCTCGGCTAGCAAACGTTGCCAACCACGATTAGACTGAATTAAACGCTTTCATGAAATGATGCAAAGGATTGACGGCGATGCCAACACGCAACATCGATTTAAATGAGCATTACGATCAGTTCGTAGTTGAGCAATTGAGCGCCGGACGGTATAGCAACATCAACGAGGTGTTGCGTGCCGGGCTGCGGCTTTTGGAACAACAGACGCGAGAAGACGAAAAAAAGCTAGAAGTTCTGCGCGCTCTCGCGGCGGAGGGATTTCGCCAACTCGATCAAGGTCAAGGAATTGAGCTTCACGGGCGGAAAGAATTGGAAGACTTCATTCACGGCCTGGGGCGCCGTGCACGCAAGGCCAATCAGCAGCGCCGCGTGAAAGGCCAATAATTCATGCGGCCCTACATCGTTGCACCCGAGGCCCAGCGAGACATTCAGAACATTCTGGCCTGGACCGACGAACAATACGGTGGAAAAGCTTGTCTTCGTTATGAAGCTCTTTTAATTCAGGCAGTCGTCGATATTGCTGATTCACCGGAGCGGCCGGGCACCCACGATCGGAGAGAGATCGCTCCAACCGCGCGCGTTTATCATTTGCGGCACAGCCGTACTCGAGTGGCGAGGATGATCGGGCGGGTGAAAAACCCGCGGCATGTATTGCTGTTCCGACTTCGAAAGGACGGTGCGGTCGAAATCGCTCGGGTGCTACATGACAGCATGGACTTGGAGAAGCATTTGCCCGCGGGGTTCGTTGAGGAGAACGATCGCGATGATTGACGGGCGACATCGCATATCCTTCTCCACCGGTCGGCTGTAAGGCCTGGTATCAGTTGCATCCGCCCGAGCCGATCGCTGGAAACCGCAATCCGCATTTCAAATACAATGATTGGACTGTTGGCAAGAAGGGTGCGGTGGGAGTTGGGGGCATGTTGACTTCCCGGCTGCGTCAACAAACTCCTGACTGGTTTTTGATTGAGGTGTTAACATGTCGTACATGTTCGAGGTCTATCATCTTTCACCGATAGACGCGATGAAGGAACTCGAATTGACGCAAAAGGTATTGCGCCTCGGGGGCCGTCTTGATTTCCGCGAAGAAGGAAAAGCCGACAGTTCGGTCAATCTCCCGGCGATTTGTCTCACGTACGAATTCGAGGAGCTTAGTCAGGCTGAAAAAGCGGCCGAACTGCTTCGGGACAAGGGCGCACATGTCGAAGGCCCCGTCGACTATGGCACATGACGCGTGGCGCCACGTCAGGCTGGAAAGCCTGACCTACGCGCCGCGCACGGCGGCCGCCCAGCGCTCGAGCATCTGAAACTGCAAGCCAAAATCGTGCTCGCTGACGCCCAACGGGCTTTTGAAAAAACTGGCCAGAAAGGTCAACAAACCCGTGTCGCCGTGGCGATAGGCCCGCTCGGTGAAGCGCACCAGGTCGAGCACCAGCGGCGCGGCCAGCAGTGAGTCGCAGCCCTGCCAGATAAACTGAAACGTCATCGGCGTGCCGAGAAAACCGTTGAAGTGTACGTGGTCCCAGGCGGTCTTCCAGTCGCCCATGCTGTCGATCCGCTCGATCGTCACCAGCGTCTGCGGCGGGTAACCCAAAATCTGCCCTAGCAGCCGGTCTTTGCTGGTGACCTTGGCTTGCTTGTTGGCCGGATCGTCGAGCACGCGGGCGTCCATGTTGCCGAAGATGTTGTGCCCGACCCAGCTCATCACCTGCAGATTGCGCTTGGCGAACATGGGCGCCAGCACGCTCTTCAGCAGCGTCTCGCCGGTCTTGCCGTCGTGGCCCATGTGGCGCGTGCCGCGCTGCCGCGCCAGGTCGTCGATGGCCGCCGCCGCCGAACCCAACGACGGCGTGAAGTTCAAATAAGAATAGCCCAGGTCCAAGGCCGCGATGGCGTACAGCGAACTGGCCGGCAACGTCAGGCGGCCGGGCTTGTCGATCTGCCGGGCAAGCTCCTGGTAGGTGGTCGGCCAGGCGTCGGCGTCGGCGGGCGGCTCGGTCGAGGCCACGTTGACCACAATCACATGATCGAGCCGCTGCGACTGGGCGAACTGCCGCAGGTCTTCTTGAATGCGCTCGATGGCCTGCCGAGGTTTTTCTTTCAGTTTGGCGGCGGGCGGGCCGGCCAACGATGTGATGGTGGGGCCGACGTTGAGCAGCGTGCCGGGGCGAATCTGCTGGTCGATGCGGTCCAGCTCGGCTTTGCATTTCTGCAAGACGGTGGCGTCGATCGCCCGGCTTTCGCGGTGCAGGCGCTGCGCCTCGTCGTAAAGACTGACCTGGCGAATTTCGTGTCCGCCGACGACAAAGTCTTCCCAGCGGGCCAGCCCCAGCTCGGCGAATTCGGGCAGCTCGCTGACCAGCCCGGCCTGGCCAATCAGCCCTTTTTTCAGAGCGACAAGGCCGACGGTGGCCGTGCATGCCACGCCCCCTTTGGCGCCAATCAACCAAACACCGGTACGTGGACGAGGCATGCTTCCGCAACGCGAACCAGAAAGGTACCATGATTGTCGGCCGAGTGCGGCTGGTCAAGCGGGTGTAGCGAAGTCTGGCGTCTGTAGGGCACGCCCTCTGTGGCGTTCCGTGTGGGCGGCGCGACGTCGAATCGCAGTTTGCGGTGCGCCAGGCTTTCCGATGCAGAAGCCGTAGGGTGGCCGAGCGATGCGAGTCCCACCTTTGGCCGCATCGAGCGGTGTAGTTTTGCCATCGCCGCACGGCCTCTGAAACTCGAGCCCCGCAAGATCTGGTGGCCGGGGCAGAGCCTAAGCGATGCCCCGGTTGGTGCGAGCCGGGGCATCGGCAAGCCTCTGCCCCAGCCACCCGCGGTAGCCAAACAACAGCGAAAGAGAACACAGCAGATGCCGCTTACCGTTTCACGTTTAGTGCAAGCCCTCGAACCATCGGCCACGTTGGCCATGGCCGCCAAGGCCAAAGAGCTGAAGGCGTCGGGCAAGACCGTGTACGACTTCAGCGTGGGCGAGCCCGATTTCATCACGCCCCGGCACATCCGCGAAGCCGCCACCGCCGCCATGAACGCCGGCCACACGCACTACACGCCCGTGGCCGGCATCCCGGAACTGCGGGCGGCCGTCGCCAAAAGCTACCGCCAGCGGCACGGGCTGGAGTATTCGCCGCAGCAGGTAGTGGTCTCCAACGGCGCCAAGCATTCGCTGCACAATATCTTCACCGCGGTGTGCGACCCCGGCGATGAAGTGATCATTCCCGCCCCTTACTGGGTCAGCTATGCCGAGCTGGTCAAGCTCACCGGCGCCCGGCCGGTGATTGTCGCCACTCAGGAGAGCGACGACTTCAAGCTCACCCGCGAGCGACTGCAAGCGGCCCTCACGCCCCGCAGCCGCATGCTGCTGTTGTGTTCGCCCTCGAATCCGACGGGCAGCCTCTATTCGCCCGAAGAGCTGACCGCGCTGGCCGACGTAGCCATCGAGCGCGACTTGATCGTGGTGGCCGACGAAATCTACGAGCGGCTGATTTACGGCAAGCATCGCTTCGCCAGTTTTGCCACCTTGCGGCCCGGCCTGGCCGACCGCACGATTACGGTCAACGGCGTGAGCAAGGCCTACGCCATGACCGGCTGGCGAATCGGCTGGACACTTTCGCCGCCGCACATCGCCAAAGCGATGGAAAGTTTGCAAAGCCAGGAGACCTCGAACCCATCGAGCGTGAGCCAGTATGCGGCGCTGGCCGCGCTGGAAGGCCCGCAAGAGTGCGTCGATGAAATGCTGGCCGAGTTTTCCAGGCGGCGCGAGTTTGTGCGTAGGCGGATCGACGAGCTGCCCAAGCTAAGCTGCTGCGAAATGGGCGGAGCGTTTTACGCCTTTGTGAACATCCAGGCGCATTTGGGGCGCAGCTATCGCGGCGCGCGGGTCGACAATTCGGCGCAGTGGTGCCTGGAGCTCTTGGCGCAGCAGAGCGTGGCCACGGTGATGGGCTCCGCCTTCGGCGCCGAGGGCTATGCGCGGCTCTCGTTCGCCACGAGCCTCGAGCAACTCGACGCAGGCTTAGCACACATCGAAGAATTCTTGAAAAGCCCGGCCTGATCGAAAATCCAAAATCGGAATTGCCCGCCGCCTCGCCTGCCGGACGGAATGCGTGTACAGTTGAAAAACCATGAGCGAAGCCGATCGCTATGCCACGCAGGTTTCTCCGGGCGCCGAGCAGCACCCCGGCATCCGCTACCAGGCGCTGCGGCCCCACGCCAAGGGCGGGCTGGGCGAAGTGCTGGTGGCGCGCGACGAAGAGCTGAATCGCGAGGTGGCGCTCAAGCAAATCCAAGATCGCTTCGCCGACGACGTGTCGAGCCGGCAGCGGTTTGTGCTCGAAGCCGAAATCACCGGCGGGCTGGAGCATCCGGGCATCGTGCCGGTGTATGGCCTGGGCGCCTACGCCGATGGCCGGCCTTATTATGCCATGCGGTTTATCCGCGGCCAAAGTTTGCAAGAAGCCGCCGAGGCGTTTCACCGGGCTGAACAGCCCGGCCGCGATCCGGGCGAACGCACACTCGAACTGCGCAAGCTGCTCGACCGGCTGATCGCCGTCTGCAACGCCATCGAATACGCCCACGCCCGAGGTGTCGTGCACCGCGACCTCAAGCCGGGCAATATCATGCTGGGCAAATTCGGCGAGACCTTGGTGGTCGATTGGGGCCTGGCCAAGCTGCTGGGCCAGCCAGAGACGATCGAACCGATGGGCGAGCGCCCGTTGGCTCCCAGCTCGCTGGCCGGCACCATGCCCACGCAGATGGGCGCGGCGGTTGGCACTCCGCAGTACATGAGTCCGGAGCAGGCGGCCGGGCGGCTCGATCTGGTCGGCGTGGCCAGCGATGTCTATAGCCTGGGCGCCACGCTCTATTATTAGCTCGCCGGCGCGCCACCGTTCGACGCCGCCGATCTGGGCGCGCTTTTGCAACAGGTACAGCGCGGCGAGTTCCGCTCGCCGCGGCAAGTCAATCACGCGGTGCCCGCCGAACTGGATGCCATTTGCCGCAAAGCGATGGCGTTGAAGCCGGAAGACCGTTATCCTTCGGCGCTGGCCTTGGCCGACGATCTGGAGCATTGGCTGGCCGACGAGCCGGTGTCGGCCTGTCCCGAATCGGCGGTACGCAGACTGGGTCGCTGGGCGCGCAGACATCGCGCCTGGACGCTGTCGGGGGCGGCGGCATTGCTCTTGATCTCGGTGGTATCGGCCACCGCCGCGGTGTGGATCGATTACGAGCGTCGCCGGGCCGACGAAAACGCTCGGCTCGAAGCCATCGCCCGTGGCGAAGAGGCCAAGCAGCGCCGGCTGGCCGAGCACCAGGCCCGAGTGGCGAATGCCTTGCGGCTGGCGGCGCAATCGCGCGAGACGCTCCACCAGTCGCCACCGCGCAGTTTGCTGTTGGCGGTTGAGGCGGTCGAAATCTCGCGGCGCGCGAAAGAACGCTCCCGGCCCGAAGCTCATCAGATGCTGCGTGACGCCTTGGGCGAAATTGGGGGAGTGCCGCTGGTGGGCCATCAGGCGCCTCTGTGGACCGTGGCCGTCAGCCGCGATGGCCGTTGGCTCGTTACCGGCAGCGGCGACCAGACCGCGCGGCTGTGGGACCTTGCCGATAGGGAAGCACCGCCGCGCGTATTGCGCGGCCCTCAAGGCGCGGTGTGGGCCGCCGCCTTCAGCCCCGACGGCCAATGGCTCGCCACCGCAGGAGGAGATCATGACGCCCGGCTGTGGAGACTTTCGCAAGATAAGCCGGCTGAGGCGATCGTTTTGCCCGGCCACTCGGCGCCCATCAACACGCTGGCATTCAGCGGCGACGGCCGATGGCTCGCCACCGCCAGCAACGATCAGACGGCGCGGCTGTGGGACCTCAACGCGCAGCGGCCCGCCGATTCGGCCAAAGTGCTTGCCGGCCACCAGGGTGATGTCAACGCCGTGGCCTTCAGCCCCGACGGACGGTGGCTGGCCACCGCCGGCGATGACCAGACCGCGCGGCTATGGGACTTGTCGGCAGACGACCCCTCGCAGACGAGCCGTGCGCTGCGAGGCCACTCGGGCGCGATCTTGGCGCTGGCCATCAGCGCCGATAGCCACTGGCTGCTGACGGCGGGCGAAGACCAAACCGCCCGGCTGTGGGACCTGACAGAGTCGGCCAAGCTTGCGGCGGTCTTAAAAGGTCATGAAGATGCAATCAACGCCGTCGCCATCGCCGCCGACAGCCGCACCGTGGCCACCGGCAGTTGGGATGAAACGGTGCGCGTCTGGGACATCACCGTGGACGACCCTTCGCAATCGGTCCGCGTGGGCCGCGGGCACGACGCCGGCGTGTACTGCATTGCTCTCAGTCCCAATGGTCGCTGGCTGGCGAGCGGCAGCAACGATCAAACGGTCCGCGTCTGGGACCTGCAAAGCAAACTACTTGGCGACGATGCCGTCGTGCTGCGCGGTCACGAGGCCGAGATTCGCTCATTGGCCATCACGCCCGACAGCCTCCACCTGGTCAGTGCGGCGGGCGACTCCACTGCACGAGTGTGGCAGCTTGGCAAGCCCGACACCGCGGCGCCGCTGCTGCTCGACGGCCATGAACACATTGTGCTGACTTCAGCCATCAGCCCCGACAGCCGCTGGCTGGCGACCGGCAGCGCCGATAAGACTGCCCGGCTGTGGAAGTTAACCGCGGGCGACGCAGCGGCAGCGCCGGTGGTGCTGGCCGGGCATGAAGAGGGCGTGTGGTCGGTGGCTTTCAGCCGCAATGGTCGCTGGTTGGCCACCGGCAGTTACGACAAAACCGCCCGGCTCTGGAACCTGAAAGCCAACGATCCCAGCGTGTCGTCGATCGTGTTGGCAGGGCACGGCGGCCCAATCACCACCGTGGCCTTCAGCACTGACGACCATTGGCTGGTTACCGCCGGCGGCGACAACACGGCGCGGCTTTGGAACCTGCGAAACGAAAACCCATCGAAGGCGCCGTTGGTGCTCTCCGCCCATGCCGACGAAATCACCAAAGCCGCGTTCAGCGCCGACAACCGCTGGTTGATCACCGCCGGCAAAGACGCCACCGCGCGCTGCTGGGATTTGCAATCTAAGAATCCGGCGGAGCAGCCCATCGAGCTGCAAGGGCATGAAGCCGAGATCAGCTCGTTGACCATCAGCCCCGACAGCCGCTGGTGCGTAACGGGCGGCGCCGACGGCGCGGTGCGCGTCTGGGGTCTGAATCGTCATGCTCCATCAGCAGACGTAGTCCAGAGTCGCCTTTCGCTCAGCGAAAGTAGCGCTACTTTCGCTGAGC
>DASVHB010000687.1:0-3292 GCA_036379195.1 Pirellulales bacterium | reverse complement strand
CGGTCAAACCGGCCCGGCTGGCCAGTTTTGCTCACTTTTTGCCGGGCGGCGAGGCGGTCGATTTGAGCGGAATCGACACGAACAGCTCGCTGGCGCCTTCCTTGTCGGGCGACACCGACATGGTAAACGTGCTCTTTTGCTCGCCGTGCGGCGGCTCTTCCAGCACGGCGCGCGTGCCGCCTTCGTCTTTCAATTCGCCCGCCACTTCGGCCAGCACTTCGTCGGTAAACAGGCCGCGAAACTTCGTGCCTTGCGACTGCTGCTCGCGGATCGACTTCAGCGTCTTCTGGGCGCGGCCCTTCAGCTTTTGCTGAATCGCCTGTTCTTCGGACGAAAGTTTTTCGTCGGGCTTTTTGAACACCAGGCTCGACAACACCTTCACGTCGACCGGCTCTTCGGTGGCCACCACAATCAGCCGCTCGTCGCCCGCCGGCGGCTCGAACTCAAAATAGCCGCCGTCGCTGGGCAGCCGCAACGTGCGTTCGCGCTTGGCCAGGGGCGGAGTCTCTTCCTCGCTCGGCAGCAAGCAACTGCGCTGGCCGCTCGCCCCCTCATGAAAGATATAGATGTAGAGATCGCTCAGCGGCTGCACTTGCACGCGAATGCGATCGCCCAGTTGAAAGCGGTGATCGTGCGGATCGATCGCCTGTTCGTCTTCGCCCTTGCGCAGCAACACGGTGTACTCCAAGGCGATCACCTTGCGCAGATCGCCCGGCAACTTGTCGGGCACGTCGCCCTTCTTAGGCTCGGTGGTTTTTGAAGTGCCAGGCGCGGCCACCTGGCTTTGACGGCGCACGTATTTGCGCACCAGGTCGCGCACGGTTGGTTCGCCCTCGGCGCGGGCCTTGGGCTGCTCGGCCGCGCGCAGCGCCGATTCGCCGCCGGCGGCCGGCAACAGTAAAGTCAGAAAAGCCAGGCCCCAGCCCACGGTCAATCGCGCACGAGCGGTCATAGCTCACTCCAAAGGATTCAGGTTTTGGCGTCCGCAGTTTTTACTTTTGCATTTTGACTTCTGATCGCGGAGTGTCGCCAACATGCAAGCAAATGCAGCGCTAGCCAGTATACAGCCCCGCAACAAGGCTTGCACTTATTTTCTCTCGCTCACGCGTCGGGCTTCGAGTAGCTGATAAATAATCCGGGCGGTGCGCAATGCCCACCCTACTGGTCGCCAACCCTAACATGAAGCGATGACAAAACCCTAGTTCCCGGTCCTTACGGCGCGATCAGCTTCTCGAAATCCGCTTCGCTGAGCACCCGCACCCCCAGCGACTGGGCCTTTTCGAGCTTGCTGCCGGCCTTCTCGCCGGCCACGAGATAGTCGGTGTTCTTCGAGACACTCGAGGCGGGCCGGCCCCCGTGCCGGGCAATCAGTTCCTCGATCTCGTCGCGCGTGTATTTGCGCAGCGTGCCGGTGACCACCAAGGTCTTGCCGGCCAAAATGCCTTGCGCCGGCGGCTTGGGCAGCCGCGGGGCCTGCAGGTCGATGCCCAGCTCGCCCAGCTCGCGCACCGTGGCCGCGCCATACTCGCCGTGCAAATACTCATAGACGCTCTTGGCGATCACCGGCCCCACCTCGTCGACCGAGGCCAGCTCTTCTTCGCTGGCGTTCATCAAATCGTCGATCGAGCCAAACCGCTCGGCCAGCACCGCCGCCAATCGCACGCCGACGTGCCGAATGGCCAAGGCGTTCAGCACCCGGGCCAGGCCGCGGCGCTTGCTGGCCTCGACGCCCGCCAGCAAGTTTTCCGACGACTTGCGCCCCATTCGTTCCAGCTCGCTCAGCTTTTCCAGCGACAGCCGGTAGAGATCGCCGTAGCCGCGCACCAGCCCCTCGTTGACAAGCTGGTCGACCAGCTTATCGCCCAGCCCCTCGATATCCATCGCGTTGCGGCTGGCGAAGTGCCGCAGCCGTTCTTTGAGCTGGGCCGGGCATTGCGGATTCGGACAGCGAATGTAAACACCGCCTTCGTCTTTGACCAGCCGCGCGCCGCACTCCGGACAGTCGCGCGGAAAGCGAAACTTCGGCGGCTCGTTTTCGCGCAGGTGCTTTTCGACCCGCACGATGTGGGGAATGATCTTGCCCGCTTTTTCGACCACCACCACGTCGCCCACGCGAACGTCTTTGCGTTCGATCTCGTCGGCGTTGTGCAAGCTGGCCCGGCTGACGATGGTGCCGGCCAGCTCGACCGGCTGCAGATCGGCCACCGGCGTGATGGCGCCGGTCTTGCCGATCTGCACGCGAATGTCGTTCAGCCGCGTGGTCGCTTCGTATTTCTCAAACTTGTAGGCCACCAGCCAGCGTGGGCTTTTGGTGGTCGCGCCCAGCCGCTCGCGCTGGGCGAAGTCGTTTACCTTGAGCACCAGCCCGTCGATTTCGAAATCGAGCTCGTGCAGCCGCGACACCAGCGACTCGCAATGCTCCAACGCGGCCTCGATCGAGCCGAAGCAGGCCACGTGCGGCGTGGTGGGCAGGCCGTAGCCGCGGAGCTGCGCGAGAAAATCCATGTGGTTGTTCGCCGTCAATCCTTCGACCGCCCCCACGCCGTGGCAAAAGAAACGCAGCCGCCGCCGGGCGCAAATGCGCGGGTCGAGCAGGCGAATGCTGCCGGCGGTGACGTTGCGCGAGTTGGCATACGGCGGCTCGCCCTTGCTCGCCTGGTCTTCGTTCAGTTTTACCAGGTCGGAGTTGGTCATGTAGACCTCGCCGCGCACTTCCAGCAGCGCGGGCGGCCCGTCGCCGTGCAGTTGCAGCGGCACGCCTCCCACGGTGCGAATGTTGTGCGTCACATCGTCGCCCACGCGGCCGTTGCCGCGCGTGACGCCGCGGGCCAGCCGTCCCGCCTCGTAAACCAGCGAGACCGCTACGCCATCGACCTTCAGCTCGACGACCCACTCGATGGTTTCGCCCGGCAGCCGCTTGACGACACGGGCGGCGAACTCGCGCACCTCGGCCAGGTTGTAGGTGTTCTCAATCGAGAGCATCGGCACCGCGTGTTCGACCTGCGACAGTCCTTCGACCGGCTGCTCGCCCACGCGCCGCGTGGGGCTGTCGGGCGTCACCAGCCGCGGATGCTCGGCCTCGAGCCGCTTGAGCCGCTCCATCAGCCGATCGTACTCGCGGTCGCTGATTTCCGGTGCGGCCTCCAGGTAGTACTTGCGGTCGTGGTGGCGAATCTCGTCGCGCAAGCGGGCGATCTCGGTCTCGGCAGACATGGGGCGTGGCTGTGGTTCGTGAGTAGTGGCTTAGTGGCGACTCTCTGTCCGTCTGATTGTACGACGTTGTGCAGACGTG
>DASVHB010000686.1:0-10868 GCA_036379195.1 Pirellulales bacterium | reverse complement strand
CAAGTAAATCAAGAGCCGGGCGGATACGCCTACGTTTTTCAGCAAGAAGCCGCGCCGCTTGGTTACTTCCGCCTCGATGGCAACGAGCCGCCGGGGCACGGCCGCCCCGGCTGGGCGCTGCTCGATGAAATGTTGGAGTTTCTGGCGGCGGGTTTTTGTCTGACCACCGGCTTTACGGTGCCTGGCTCGCTGACCGCGGCGCCCGACCTTTCGTATCCCACCCTCAACGACTCCATCGCCGGCGGCCAGGCAGTGCTGGTGGTGGGCTACGACGACACGCGCCGCATTCGTTCTGACAAAGGCGCACTGCTCATCCGCAACTCTTGGGGAAATTGCTGGGGCGAGAGCGGCTATGGCTGGCTCCCCTATTCCTATGTGCGTCAAGGTCTGGCCGCCGACATCTGGACCATCTTCACGGCCGACGGTCTCGCCACCGGCGAATTCCAGCGGCCGAGAACATGAACTTCCACCAGCGCTCCACTGGATTGCCTGTAGCCGGTTTACGGGTATTGGCCGAACATGGACCCACTTGCCGGCTGCCGCGGGGGCGACCGGCCGAGCGGTGTTTTACCCGCCCTGCTCTACGCGGGACTCGGGGGGCAAACGAGAGGCTGTTGGAATGTCTCGTCACGAATCGCCGTCGCTAGCCGTCGGCGACCTATTTCAGTTGCTGAAGAAATATCACAAGCGGTGCCTCGTGCCCGCCTTGATGATCGCCGCTTTGGGCTGCCTGTATGCGGCGCTGAAGCGAGACACATGGGAAGCCTCGCAGGCCATGACGGTGCGCGACGAAGTCGTGGGCGGCGACAACCAGCCGGGCAAATTCCAACTCGAAGACGAAATGAAAGCGGCCCAAGAGACGGTGATGGAACTTGCGCACAGCCGTCCCGTGCTGGCCGCGGCGCTGGACGACGTGGGTCCACCGGCCACACGTCCCAGCAACGCCTCCGGCGCCCAAACCACCTGGCCCAGCGAGCGCGAGATTCAAGACCTGCGCGAGGCCCTCAAGCTGGCGCCGCCCAAAGGCGCCGACTTTGGCAAGACCGAAGTCTTCTATTTAAAAGTCCGCGACCGCGAGCGATCGCGCGCCGTCGAGCTAGCCGATCGGCTCTGCACCCGACTGGAAGAAAGCCTCGGGCAACTGCGCGGCTCGCGGGCGGCCAGCATGATCGCAGAACTGACGGAAACGGTCGCTCTGTCAGAGAACGCCCTGGCCGAAGCCAACCAGCGGCTTTCGGAGCTGGAAACGCGCATGGGCAGCAACCTGGTCGAGCTACGGATGCTCGAGCAATCGCCCGCCGGCGTGAGCGACTTGAATCGCGAATTGACGGAGTCAGAAAACGAAGTCCGCCAGGCCCGCACCCGGCAAAGCGTGCATCGCTCGATTCTGCAATTGCTGAAGCGCGCCCAGCAAGATCCCGACGTACTGGTCAGCGCGCCGACCACGCTGTTTGAGTTGCAACCCAATTTAAAACGATTGGCCGACGGTCTGGTCGACACGCAGTTGAAGACCGCGGCCTTGGCGGGCAGCATGACCGACCGGCACCCCCAAGTCATTGCATCGCGCCAGGCCGAGCAGGCGATTCGGCAGAGAATTCACAACGAGCTCGGCCTGGCGATGCATGCCTTCGAGGCCGAAGACGAGTTGGCTTCGGGACGCGTGACTTACCTCGAAGGGCAGCTTGATACGATGCGCGGGCGGATGAGCGAGTTAGCGGGCCTGCGCGTGGAATATGCCAGCCTGACTCGCGATGTCGATCATCGCCGCACGCTGTTGGAAACCGCCCGCCGCGATCTGGCCAGTGTCGAGGCGAGTCAGGCCGTGGCGCAAAAGTGCAGCCTGATCAACCGCATCGGCACGCCCGACACCGGCGCCAAACCGATCGGACCCGGCCGCACCATCATCGCCTTGGCGGGCATCGCCGCGGGCATGTTGATCGGACTAGGCATTCTTTTTGTCACCGTGCCGGCCCCGAAAGCTGTCGGGTGGAGCGCGGTCAATGGCAAACACGCCGAGATCGAGCAAGATCTGCTCGCGCCCAACGGACACGCGATGGTCAGCGAGCCGTGGAAGAACCGGTACGCCGGTGTTCCCTGAGCCGCCGCGACGGCGACTCACCGGGCAGCTTGAGCCTTTGCAGGATGCCTTCATCGGCCAAGTCAGTTTTTTACCCAGAGGACTACTTACCTTCTTGGATGAATGAACGCCATGACCCCTTCGTTGACTGAGCCAACGTTGCAAGCCGGATCGCTGATCGATGGGCCGCTAATCGATGGGCCGCTCGCCGCCGAATCATTGGCCGCCGACGCGCTGAACGACGACGCGCTGAACGACGAGCCGCTCACCACCACGTTTACCGCCGTAACATCAAATGCACTCGCGCTGCCACTTGACCATCGGCTTACCGAGTTCTGGCCGTGGAGCTGGCAACTGGCGCCCTCGGGCAATCGCACGCCCGCCTACCTGCTTGCCAAGCGGGCCATCGACATCGCCGGAGCGCTGCTGCTGTTGACGTTGCTGTCGCCGGTGATGCTGGCGACGTGGCTGGTGCTGATGGTGACCACGAAGGGCCATCCCATCTTTGCTCAAGACCGCGTCGGCTTTCTGGGGCGGTCGTTCCGGATGTACAAGTTCCGCACGATGGTCATGGGCGCCGCGGCCAAACAGCAGCAGGTGCAAAACGACAAAGACGGGCCGATTTTCAAAAACTTTCGCGATCCACGGATCACGCGAGTCGGCCGTGTATTGCGGTCGCTGAGCATTGACGAGACGCCGCAGTTGATCAACGTGCTGCTGGGCCAGATGTCGTTGGTCGGTCCCCGGCCCGCTTTGGCCAATGAGGTGCGCCAGTATGAGCCCTGGCAACGGCAGCGGCTGCAAATCAAGCCCGGTCTGACTTGCTTGTGGCAAGTTTCGGGACGCAGCGAAATCGGCTTCGACGAGTGGATGCGGATGGACGTGTGGTATCTACAGCATCAAGGTCTGTGGACCGATCTGACGCTGTTGGCCCGCACGCCCTGGAGCGTGATTAGCCGCCGCGGAGCGTATTAGGAGAGTCGCCATCGGCTCCGCGAAAACAGCGCGCCTTTACTCATTCACCACAGCGATTCATCAGCAAACATGTCCGCCACTTCGGTTCTCGAACAGCCACGACACTCGCGTGCGGTTGCCCATCCGGCGGTCCGCACCGCGAGCGCTCCGGTCCGCGTGCTGCATGTGATCAACGGCGAAGACTACGCCGGCGCCGAGCGCGTGCAAGACCACTTGGCGCTACGGCTCTCGAAGGAGGGTTTCGAGGTGGGCTTTGCTTGTCTCAAGCCGCGGCGCTTCGCCGAAATGCGGCAGGCGGTCGATGCCCCTTTGTACGAACTGCCGATGCGGTCAAAGTTCGACGCTTCGCCGGTGCGCCGGCTCGCCCGGCTGCTGCGCGATGAGGGGTACGCGCTGGTACACACCCACACGCCGCGCACCGCGCTGGTCGGTTGTCTGGCGGCGCGTCTGGTCCGGCTGCCTTGGGTTCACCATGTTCATTGCCAGACGGCGGTCGAAGTCGGCGCACGCCGCTGGCAAGACAAAGCCAACCTGGTGCTCGAACGCTGGACCACCCGCAGGGCGTCAAAAATCATCGCCGTGTCTCCCAGTCTTTACCGCTATTTATTACGTCACGGCTATTCGCGGCAGAATCTGCAACTGGTGCCCAACGGCGTGCCCAGCCTGCAACTGCCCCTGACTGGTGACCAGAAGCATCCGCATTCCGGCAAGACGGCGTGGACGATTGGCGCCATCGCCCTGTTCCGTCCGCGCAAGGGACTGGAAACGCTACTTGATGCGTTGGCGCTGGTCCGCCAGCGCGGTTTCGATGCGCGGTTGCGAGCGGTCGGGCGGTTTCAGTCGCCCGCTTATGAAGACGAGATCCAGCGCCGCGCCGCCCGGCTCGGCCTCGCGTCGGCCATTTGCTGGGCCGGTTTTCGGCAAAACGTCGAGGTAGAGCTGGCGCGGATGGACATGCTGGTGCTGCCTAGCCTGGTGAGCGAAGCGATGCCCATGTCGATTCTCGAAGCGATGGCCGCCGGCGTGCCGGTCGTCGGTTCGCGCGTCGACGGCATCACCGATCTGGTCGAAGACGGCGTCGATGGGCTGCTCGCCGAGCCGGGCGACGCCATGGACCTGGCAAACACGGTGCAGCGCGTGATCACCGGCGAGGTCGATGCTCGCGAGTTGGCCTTGCGGGCGCATCAAAAGCAGCGTGAGCTGTTGTCCGATCGAAGCATGGCCGCCGCGGTGGCCGAAGTCTATTGGCAGGTGCTGGGGCGATGAAACCGCGCACGAGGCTCTTCAACTACGAAGTCGATCCGGTGACGATGGACGAAGCCATCGCCTGCGTGTTCGACTGGGCGCGGCGGCGCGACGGTGTGTGCCGCTACGCCGTAACGCCCAATGTCAACCATACGGTGCTCTTGCAGCGGCACGGCGGACTGCGCGACGCCTACAGCGAGGCGGGGCTGATTTTGACCGACGGCATGCCGGTGTACTTGGCGGCGCGTTTGCTCAGGCGCGGCGTGCCACAGCGGGTGGCGGGCAGCGACCTGGTGCCACGCCTGTTTGCGGCGGCCTCCCAAATGGGCGGCCTCAACGCCTTTTTATTGGGGGCCGGTCCTGGCGTGGCCGATCGCGCGGCCTGCCGCATCGCCCAGCTCTGGCCGGCGGTGCGCGTGGTCGGCACCTGTTCGCCGCCGCTGGGTTTCGAACGCGACGCGGCCGGCAACGCGGCCATTCTCGCCCAGATCGCCGCCGCCCGGCCCGATGTGCTGGTGGTCGGCTTGGGCGCTCCCAAGCAAGAGCTGTGGGTTCACCTGCATCGACAAAGCATCGCGGCGCCGGTGGCGCTGTGCGTGGGGGCCACGATCGACTTTTTGGCCGGCGAAAAACGCCGCGCCCCGCGATGGATGCGGGCCACGGGGCTGGAATGGTTTCATCGCATGGCCAGCGAGCCGCGTCGGCTCGCCGGGCGCTATGCCCGCGACGCCGTGATCTTTCCCTGGCTGCTTTGCCGAGAGCTGCTGAGCAGTCCGTTTCCCGCGAAAGGAAACCCATGCACCCGCTGAAGCCGCTGTTGATTCAACTGTATTACCACGGCACCTATCCCTATCGCCGGCGGTGGCAACGCCAGGCCGTGCGGGCCGGGCGGGCGCCGGTGGTCGTGCCGGTGTTTCATCGCATTGCCGACGACGCCGCCAACGACTGGACCACGCCGCTGGCCGACTTCCGCGCCGCCGTGCTCTGGCTCAAACGCCATTTCGATCTGATCTCGCTGGAAGAGACGCAGCGCCGTGTGCGATCGGGCAGAAACGATCGGCCCAGCGTCAGCCTGACTTTCGATGATGGCTACGCCGAGAACGCCGCCGCGCTCGATCTGCTGCTCGAATTGGAGGTTCCCTGCACTTACTTTGTCACCACGCGGCCAGTGATCGAGCGATCGCCGTTTGAGCACGACCGGCAAATGGGCAATCATTTCGCCGCCAACACCGTGGAAGAGCTGCGCCGTCTGGCGCGGGCGGGCATCGAAATCGGCGCTCACACCCGTACGCACTGCGACCTGGCGCAAATCGACGATGCCGAATTGCTCTACGACGAGCTGGTGGCGGCCCGCGACGACTTACAACACGCGCTCGACACATCCATCCGCTATTTCGCGTTCCCGTTTGGTTTGCACGAGAACCTGTCGGTGGCGGGGTTTCGCGCGGCGCGCGAGGCGGGCTACGCCGGCGCTTGTTCGGCCTATGGCGGATACAACTTTCCGGGCGACGACGCCTTTCACATTCAGCGGCGCTGCGTCGATGGGCCAGCCATCTGCCTGAAGAACTGGGCCGTCATCGACCCCTGGCGTTACGGGCGCACCCCGCGTTTTGAATATCAGGTACAATCGTCGCGGCGGCAGCCGGCGGCCGTGGGGGCATGCGAATGATTCGGCGCGCCAGCAGAGCATTGACGGGAAATCGCGACGGCCGGCCGCCCAAGGCCGACAAGCTGGCCGACAGCGTGCTGATTCTGCTCACGCTGACGGTCGTTCAACGGCTCGTCGGCTTCGGGCGCAGCGTGTTGTTTTGCTTGTGGCTGGGGGCCGAAGATCTCGGCGAGTGGGACATCGGCTTCAGCTTTCTGATGCTGGCGGCGCCGGTGGCCGTGCTCAGCCTGCCCGGGGCCTTTGGCCGCTATGTGGCCTACTATCGCCAACGCGGGCAACTGCGGCTGTTCTTGCGGCGGACCATCGGCGTCACCGCGGTGCTGGCCGCGGCCACCGCCACGGCCATCGTGCTGAACCGCGTGTGGTTTTCGAGCCTGGTCTTTGGACGCGGCGACCGCGTGGAACTGGTGCTGCTGCTCACCGGCGCGCTGCTGGCCACCATCGCTTACAACGTGGTCGTCGAATTGCTGATCTCGCTGCGATTGCAACGGTTGGCTTCAACGATGGAGTTTTTCAATAGCCTGGCATTCGCGGGATTGGGCGTGGGGCTGCTCTGCTGGTGGCAGGCCAGCGCGGCCAGCGTGATTGCCGCCTACGGCGCGGCCGGTTTGATGTCGGTGCTGCTGTCGCTGCTGTGGGCCCGCGATGTTTGGCGCTGGCTGCCCGAGACGGAGGCCCAACCGCTGAGCCAGTGGGCGCTGTGGACCAAAATCGTGCCGTTCATCGCCGCGCTATGGGCCTCGAACTGGCTGGGCAATCTGTTCAACATCGCCGACCGCTACGTGCTGATTCATTACTCGCAGTGGGACGCCGCCGAGTCGCTGGCGATGGTGGGACAATACCATAGTTCGCGCATTTTGCCGCTGCTGCTGATTACGGTTTGCGGGCTATTGGGTTCGGTGGTCACGCCATTTCTGAGCCACGAATGGGAGGCCGGCAATCGGCGCGCGGTGTCTGCTCGGCTGAATCTGCTTTTGAAACTGGCCGGGCTGACGCTGGTGAGCGGCTCGGTGGTCATTCTCTGGTTTTCGCCGTTGTTGTTTGGCTGGGTGTTTCGCGGCAAGTTTGATGTGGCGCCGGCCATTCTGGCGCTGGCGTTGGCGTATTCGGTTTGGGCCGGCATGGTTTGCCTGGCTAAGACGTTTCTGTGGTGCGCCGAAAAGGCCGCGCTGGTCAGCGTCGCTTATTTGGCCGGCTTGGCCACGAGCGTCGGACTGAACTTGTTCCTGGTGCCGAAGTTTGGCCTGGTGGGCGCGGTCAATGGCGCGTGCCTGGCGCATTTGGTGGTGCTGCTGGTAGTGTATGCCTTCAATTGGTGGCACGGCATGCACTTCGACCGCGGCGTGTGGCTGATCTCGGCGCTGCCGCTGGGACTGTGGTTCGGGTCGTGGTATGCGGCGGCCGGCATACTGCTGACTCTGGTGTTTGCACTCTGGACGAATCTGGTGTTCAGCGTAACGGAAAAGGCGGAACTGGCCGCCGGCGCGGCGCGGTACCTGGCGGCATTGAAACGCCATCTCGAACGTGGCGGGCTCGCCCCCGCCGCGGCGGAGTAACGGAGGACCAACGATGCTTGTAGGCACTTTTGAATCCGATCTGGCAACACCGTCGCCGGCGCAACGCGCCGGGCCGATGCGCGTGATGTTTTTTCACACCTCGCTCTTTGTGGGCGGCGCCGAGGCGCTGCTGGTTGATCTCATTCGCCGGCTTGACCGCGACCGCTTTGCCCCCGAGGTTTGCTGCCTGAAGAACTTGGGGCCATTGGCCGCGGCGTTGGCCGACGACGTGCCGGTTTTTCATGGCTTCATCAAACACAAATACGACGTGCCGGTGGTGGCGCGATTGGCGCGGCTGCTACGCCAGCGGCAGATCGATGCCATCGTCACGGTGGGCGCTGGCGACAAAATGTTCTGGGGCCGGTTGGCCGCGTGGCTGGCCGGCGTGCCGATCATCACGTCGGCTTTGCACTCCACAGGCTGGCCCGACGGCATCAGCCGCCTGAACCGGCTGCTCACGCCGCTCACCGATGCTTTTATCGCCGTGGCCGAGCCGCACGCGCGCTATCTGATCGAGCAAGAAAAACTGCCGCCGCGCCGCGTGCGCGTGGTGTTCAACGGAATCGACACTGAGCGGTTTCGCCCGCGGACCGCCGACGCGGCGTTGCGGGCGAGCTTGGGCCTTCCGGGCGACGCGCCGGTGGCGGGCATTGTCGCCCGGCTCAGTCGAGAGAAAAACCACGAAATGTTTTTGGAGGTTGCCCGGCTCGTGCGCGCGCGGGCGCCGAAAGCTCATTTTCTCATCGTCGGCGAGGGAATCGACCGCCAGCGGCTCGAACAGCTCGCCCGCGATCTGGGTGTGGCCGATTGCGTTCGCTTTTTGGGCAATCGCACTGATGTGCCGGAGTTGCTGGCCATGATTGACGTGTTTTTGCTCACGTCGCACATCGAGGCCAGCCCGGTTTCGGTGCTCGAGGCGTTGGCTACCGGCAAGCCCGTGGTGGCCACCCGTGTCGGCTCGGTGGGCGAGACGGTCGCGGATGGCGAGGTGGGCTACCTGGTCGAGCCGGGCGACGCGGCCCTGATGGCCGAACGGACTGTCGAGCTATTTGCTGATGCCCGGCTGGCGCAGTCGTTGGGCGCGCGCGGCCGACGGCTGGTGATCGAACGTGCTTCGGTCGACCGCATGGTCGAAGGATATCAGAACCTGCTGGAGGAGCTTTTTAGCGAGAAAGCACGGATTTGACATTCAAAATCGATCGCGCTCCGGCTGAGATCTGTAGGGAACGGACTCCGTGCCGTTCCGCGGAGGACTCTCTCTGTTTGCAAGGAAGAGGGACAAAGGGGACTGAACATGCAGGCAACCAATAGCGGATTCACCACCATCGGCATTCTTTATCCGGGCGAAATGGGCGCTGCGCTGGCGCGGCTGTTCCGCTCGGGGGGCTACCGGGTCGTCACCACATGCCGCGACCGAAGCGAACGCACGGCCGCCTTGGCCCGCCAGGCGGACTGCGAGTTGCTCGACGATCTGGAATCGGTCGTGGCAAGGTCCGACGTGATCTTGTCGCTGGTGCCGCCGGCGGCGGCCGCCGATTTGGCGCGGCAAGTGGCCGGCTGCACCACCGCGCTGCCGCCGATGTACGTCGACGCCAACTCGATCGCGCCCGAGACATCGCTGGAGATCGAGCAGATGGTCGGCGACTGTGGCATTCGGTTCGTCGATGCGTCGATTCACGGCCTCGCCAGCCGGCTGCCGGAGCAAGGCCGCATGTATCTGAGCGGCCCCGGCGCCGACGAATTGGCCCGGCAGTGGCAGGCTGTGCTTCCCACGCGCGTCGTCAGCGAGCACGTTGGCCGGGCGTCGGCCATGAAAATGTTGCTCAGCGGCATCTCGAAGGGGCTGGTCGCGCTGTTTTTAGAAATCGCGCTGACGGCGCGTGAGGCGGACCTGCTCGATGCGTTTCTCGAAAACTGTGATGATTTTGACCCGGCCATTATGTCGGCCGTGGGTCGAATGTTGCCCACCTATCCGCGGCACGCCGAGCGCCGCGCTCAGGAAATTGGCGAGCTGGAAGCGATGCTCCGCGGATTGGGGTTGCGGCCCGGCATGATCGCCGAAGCGCGCGAGCTGATTGCCGCGGTCGCGGGCGCCGACCTGGCTGGACTGGCCGAGGCCGGCGAACTTAGCGTGCGAGACTTAATCGAATTTGTGGCACTCAACAACCCGCTGCGTCTGCCCGAGCCGATCTCGGCCGGCGCGGCAACTTCCTGAAACAAGGAGAACGATCATGGCCAGCAATCAACCGCGTTCTGCCGAAATTCATCCGGGACCCGGCTTTCGCGTGCGGCTGGAGCACCCGCGCCCCGCCCCTTCACTGGTGCGGGCGCTGCGGTCCTTCGACACGCCCGATATTTCCGACCTGCTCAATCGGCTTTATTCAGTCGATGCGCGGATTTCGTGCCTGACCGGCGATCACCATCGCCTCTGCGGCCCGGTCTGCACGGTCAAAGTTTTTCCCGGCGACAACCTCATGGTGCACAAGGCGCTCGACGTGGCGCAGCCGGGCGATATTGTCGTCGTCGACGCCCGCGGTTCGTCGATGAACGCGGTACTGGGCGACATCATCTGCACCAAGGCGCGGCATCGGGCGATCGGCGGCTTTATCGTCGACGGCCTCATCCGCGACTTGCCGGGCATCTTGAAGCTCGATTTCCCGGTCTTTGCGCGGGGCACCACGCCCATCGGACCGTTGCACCGCGGCCCCGGCGAAATCAATTACCCGATCGCCTGCGGCGGAACGGTGGTCAACGCGGGCGACATTGTGGTCGCCGACGCGGCAGGCATCGTGGTGGTGCCCTTGGACATCGCCGACGAATTGCTCGAACGGCTCGAACGGCACGCCTCGACCAACGCCTCCTACCTGGCGGCCGTCGAACGCGGCGAGTTCTCGAATCAATGGGTCGATCGGTTGCTCAGCGAGCATGGTTGCCTGTACGACCACGGCGATGAGGCGGCGATAGAAGCGCCGCCCGAGCTCGATGTGCCGGTCGCCTGGGAACTGGCCCAGACCGAGCGGATGTGATGGAGAATTAAGAAAACGGTAATTCCTACGTTCGGCGTCTGTAGGGAACGCCCTCCGTGGCGTTCCGTGAACTGCGAGCAACGTCTCGCCCGCCGCGCGAGGCTGTACCGGGAAAGTCATGCAAAATGCAAAAGAAAAAACCGGGAACTTCATCGCAGCGATTGTCAAAGACGGATTAAGTAACTCCTTGTGGTGGCTCTTGGCCGACCGCTGAGGCGACGTGGATTCGCCTTCACGGAACGCCACAGAGGGCGTTCCCTACAGACCGCGGTCGCCAACCCCCAACCCCCAACCCCCAACCCCCAACCCCCAACCCCCAA
>DASVHB010000685.1:0-2139 GCA_036379195.1 Pirellulales bacterium | reverse complement strand
CCACCGGGGCAAGCCCGGCGGTGGCGGTGCGGAACAAATACGGTATGGGATCTCAGTTCGTTATCGTATCAAAGTCGGGCATTTTGCGCAGGCTAGGCCCATCCTCCGGTGGCACCGATTGTCTCATTCCTGCCCTTCCTGCCCGCGTGCGGTATAATCGACCCGATCCAGGAACTCCGCCAGCAGCGCATTGAAAACGCTTGGGTTTTCCAGCGGCGCCAAATGGCCGGCCGCGGGCACCACTTGAAACTGGGCGCCGCGAATGCCGGCCGCCATCGCACGCATCTCGTCCACCGGAGTCAACATGTCGTCAGCACCCACGATGACCAAGGTGGGCAGGTCGATCGTGGCGAGCAGCGCCGTCATGTCGGGCCGCGCCGCCATGCCGCGAGAGGCCGCCGCCACGCCGCTGGGATCGGCCGCCAACATCATGCCACGCACCGCGTCGAGCACTTCCGGACGATCGGCAAGCGTTTTCGGGCTGACGGCCTTGGGCAACATCGCCTCGGCCACCGGTTGGGTGCCGCTTTCCGTCACCAGTTTGGCGAGCTTGAGGCGGTTCTCAACCACGTCCGGCGCATCGGCGCTGGCCCGCGTGTCGCACAGCACCAATCCCCGCAGTCGCGGGCGATATTTCCGCACAAACTGCCAGGCGATGTAACCACCCATCGATAGCCCGCACAGCACCAGCGGCCGCTTCACTTCAAGACGATCGAGAATCGCCGCCAGATCGTCGGCGAAGTCTTCCATCGTCACCGTGCCTTCGGTATCGACGCTCGACCCAAAGCCGCGCAGGTCGGGCGCGATGACACGATGTTTGGCGGCGAAAACTGGAATTTGCGCGTTCCATAAGGCGTGGCTGAGCGGAAAACCATGTACGAACACAAGCGGTTCGCCCGCGCCTTGATCGACGACGCCGAATTCCAATTCTCTCGCCAAGACCCGCTTCATGGCTGGTTCTTCGCTTTCTTCAGGGCCTGGCGAAAAACTTCGAGCTGGCTGGCCATCAGGCCCGACTCCGGCTCCAACTCCACCGCTTGCGATTGCGCCTTGAGGGCGTTTTCGTAATCGCCCACGGCAAAATGGCAACGGCCCAAAGTATCGAGCAGGCTGGCTTCGCCGCCGATCGCGCGCGGATTGGCCCGCACCAGTTCGAGAGATTTCTCGGAGCAACGCAGCGCCTCGACATAATCGCCCTCGGTATTGGCCACCAACCAGGCGAACTGATTGTACGGAGTCGGCTCGTCGGGCTGTTGCTGAATCTGCTGCTGGAAAGTTTCGGCGGCCTCGCGAATGCGTTTGCGGTTCTGTTCAGCCAACGGTGGATCGAGGTTTTCCACATGATAAAGAGCGATCAAGGCGTCGGCGTCGGTGGGGTCTTCGGTCACGGCGTCGACCAGACGCCGGATGCGCTCGTTGCGCTCTGCGGGCTTGGTCAGGCTGCCAGCATAAAAGAAGTGCATGCGGGCGCGGGTCGCTTCCAGCGAGCGGTTGGCGTTTTCGTCGTCGTTGTTTTCCTCGTGGTTCTTTTCCATATCGCCGACGACCTGTTCCAAGAGCGGCGCGGCTTCTTTATCGGCGCCGCGGTCGTGCAGCAATTCGCTGAGCCTGATGCGCGCGTCGATCGACCAGCGGTCTTGATGTTGCTCCGCCAGTTCGGCCGCGCGGCGGTATTCGCCTTCGGCCCAGCGCCAACGGTGACGGCGATAGAGCTCCACCGCGATGCGCCAATGCTGCTGCGAGGCGTCTTTCTCGTTGCCGATGGCCAGGGCCTGGGCGATCGCGTCGCGCACCAGATCATCGCGCCCCTGAGCTTTGCGGGCTTCGGCCAAGGAATACAGCAACAGCGGCTCTTCTGAAAGCCGCTCGGCGAACTTTTTGGCGAAATGGTCGATCACCGCGAAGGCGCGTTGTTCAACGAGCCAACGCAACAGGGTTTCGAGCGCTTCGGGCGAAATGGAGTTTTCTTCGCGATCGACGAGTCGCATGAGCAATTCGTCCGATTCTTGCTCGCGGCCGACTTTGCGCAAAAGCAGCGCTTGTTCGCGCCACAGCGCGGCGAGAATTTCAGGCCGCGTTTGGTGCGGGGTTTCGGTGGCGCGGCGTTCTTCAGCGGCGACGAGCTTTTGCCAACGCTCG
>DASVHB010000684.1:0-9811 GCA_036379195.1 Pirellulales bacterium | reverse complement strand
TGCCATGCCACCGGCTTGCCCGGTGGTTGCTGACGTTGGTTTCTAAAAGACGAATCGCCCGAGCACATTCTCCGGCGTCTGCCCGCCCGCCGTAGGCGGACGGGCAGACGCCGGAGGACGACGACGAGAAGATGGGCCTCGTTTCTATGTAGACGGCCAACGTGACACTCCACCGGGCAAGCCGGTGGCATCTTTTCGGAATCGAGACAGAACCAAACACGGAACGTGATCACCATGTCAAACATTTCTCAGACGAACTGGAGAACCTCGATGAAATCTCTTGTTATCAATGCCGCTATGGGGTTGGCCTGGTGCCTCGCCCTGACCTCGGTGGGGCTGGCCCAGGATGTCAACCCGTTCAACGATGCTCAGAAGAAAAGCGATGTTTGGAAGAAAACGGTTCCCGCCGTGCCCGTCGCCGGTGCCAAACAGCGTTATCACGAGGCTAAACAGCATCTGGAACAGCTCTCCACCGGCAACTGGGACCAGATCGGGGATCGCAGCCTCGAACCGGTCAGATTTGAGGTCTCGGTCTTTCGACAACCCCGCGACCAAGTGCGGGCGGCGGTGGCCGAAGCCTTCGACGCGCGACGGCAATTGCAGCAATCGGAGTTGGCCGAGCTGGAGCGGCGCATCGCCAATATCAAGCGAGCGTTGCAAATCAGCGACGCGATGCGCGAAACGATCATCGACCAACGCACCGATGAGTTGCTCGACCAGATCGAAGAACGAGGCAAACGCGGCGAGCGAGGCGGTTCTTACCTGCCGGGCGGCGCTCGCCCGGCCACTGCCAGCGGCAAAGATGGCCCTGCGACTGAGCCGGTCGATCCCAACGCGGCTTCAAACAATCACCGTGCGGAGCTTCTCGCGCTCGACGTCCGCGAGGCGGAAGCGAATCTCGAGGCGGCGAAGCGCGCCTACCAGCGTGTCGAGAAACTGTTCAAGAGTGGGGCAGCCGAGCAGGCGGTCCTTGATGAGCAAGCCGACAAATACAATCGCGCTCAACTTCAGGTCGAACGGGCCGAACTCGAACTCAACGCGTTCATTCAAGCGCACGAGCGCGGTGCGCACGCAGAGCCATTCGCCGACCGCGACGCGGCCGCGGCCGCGGCCGACACTCGCAAACGGCTGGCGGCGCTCGACTTGAAAATGGCCGAAGCAAATCTGGCGGCAGCCGAAAGCAGATATGAGCGATTCAAAAGGCATTTTGCCGACAAGGCAATCGACCAGGCAGCTCTCGATAAGCAGGCCGCGGAATACGATCGCGCCAGAATCCAGCTTGAGAGAGCAAAGGCGCGGTTAAACGGTCTCGAAGGCTCCTCGGAGATCGATGCCGACACCAGCGAGGCTCGTACGGCAGACGGCACGTCCTCGACCGACGAGAACCGCCGAGCCGCCGCGGCCGACATCGCTTGGGGCCCCACCAACGAATCTGCCCAACTAGGCTGGAAGATCGAACCGCGAAAAGAATCCTATCAGCCAGGCGACGTATTGACGGTCACGTTGCTGCTGCGTAATGCCGGCGCTCAAGCCATGCATCTGACGATTCCGCGCACGCAGATACTTGAAAAGCTGGGGTGCGACCTGGTGTTGCACGAAGCCCCCAGCGGCACAAAGCTGCCGTGGCGATGGGGGCCGGCGCATCGAGAGGCGACCGAGATCTCCGGCGCCTTCGGAACCGAGCTGGCGCCCGGCGAAGTCCACCAGTTGCCGCCCTTCAAGCTTTCCATTGGCGACCTCGTTGGCGGCGTGGGGCCAGCAAATTCGCTGATGGCCGAGCTTTCGGGCGCCACGCCAGGCAAAACAGCCCGGCTGAGATTCAAACTGTCGAAGTCGTATGATGCCTTCCAGGCCGCGGAACTGGAAAGCGAGCGGTTCGAATTCCGCGTGGAAGAGAGAAAGGCCCCATAGCTGCAGGTTGAGCTCCGCGCGCGATGATTCTCGATGGCGGGTTTTGGCATTCGCACTACGGCGCCGCGGGGCGGGCGGGCGAAGGAACCGCTCGCGGTGGAGCGACCGAGGGCTCGACCATTCGCAAGGCCGGATCGGCCAGGTTCAGCGGCGGATAGCCCTGGTAGTTCGGCAAGGTCCAAAGCTGCGGCGACAATCCCGGCTGGTTCACCCGCACATTGCGTAGATCCACCCTCAACGAAAGCTGCGGCGAAGCGTCGGTCGCCGGAGTCTCGATCTGAATTCTGGCGGGCAACACCACGCCCGTCACTGGGTCGCGACCGTGATTGCTAGCCACGGCACTGGCCACCGCCAGCCGCCGCTCGTTGTAAAGATATTGTGCCACCACCCAGCCCTGCGATTCGTCGACCTCGGTGACCTTGAGCATGCGGCCCTGGCCCGTCTCGATCCAGGTGGAAAGCCGCAGCCGCTGCGGGCCCACCAGCGTCGGGCCTTCGTATTGCGCCGCCGGGTCGAGTGTCACCACGCCCAGCGCTTCGATTAGCCACTGCGGCTCTACCGGCAACAAGCTGCGCGCGAGGCTTTGCTCGAACTGATCGTGCCGGCAGTAAAAGATGGCGGGCTGCGGGTTGCGCTTCGCCCAAAACCAAAACACGTCGTCGTTGCTGCCCAGATCGACTTCCAGGCCGCTGAACGCCGTATCGCCCAGCAGACGGAAATGGCGCGACCGCTCGAAGTAAAGCCTGGCGCGCAGCGAAGGCATGAACGGCACGCTGATCGACGCGTCTTCGGTGGCCAGCGATTGCACCCGCGCGCTGTTGTTGTTGACCGTGTTGATCACGTCGGTCAGCGTGGGCGTGGGCGGCAGCACGCGGGGAGGCGGCGGACCATAGCTGCGCACGAACTGCGGGCAGCTTGCCCCGCTGGCCGAAAACAGGGTCAGCAGCAACCAAAGCCGGAGGCAGGCTCTGTAGGGAACGCCCTCCGTGGCGTTCCGTGAAATGCCCATTGACATTGACGTCGATGCGAAATTCGCGGAACGGCATGCAGGGCGCTGCCTACAGACGTCGAGCGGTGTGTCGGTCATTTCTTTTTTATCAGCATCGACAAACAGCGGTCCGTAGGGTGGGCATTGCCCACCACAAAATGTTTGGTGGGCGGTGCCCACCCTACCGACTGCCGACTGGCGTAAACCGCCAATCGACGTCGTCCCTCCACTGCGATGCGTGCGGCCCAAGGGCGGGGCGATGTCGCGCCGCCCTCACGGAACGGCACGGAGTCCGTTCCCTACAGAGCCTTTGCCATGCTGCGCATCTCGTTTTATCCTACCGCGTCGGCAAACAGCAGCCGCGACAACTCTGCTTGAATCTCCTCGGTGCGCCGCTCGTCGGGCGTAACCACCGGCACTCGGTGCGTGGTTTCATCGCGCGGACAGTAAAGCACCAGCACACCGTGACCCTGGTCATCGTGCTCAATATCTTCCTCGCGCAGCACGCGCCGCCGCACCAGCAGCAGCGACAACACATAGCGCATGTCGTCGCGGCCGGCGGCCTGCTCCAATTCGTAAAACAGCGACAGCAACACCTCGTTGGGCGCCAGTTGTCCGTGTTTGGCTTCGCGCGTCGGCATGCGAGATTTCCACCAGGCAAAAGTTCCCTCGGGCGGACCGGTCCAAGCTTCGGCGGCGTAATCGTGCCGATGCACGGCGCCTTCGTCCGCCTGGAGCACCGAGAAAAACTCTTCTCCCTCGTTCAGTTCCCGTCCGCTGGCCGCGCAATGCCGCGTGCAGCGTTCGACTTCGTAATCCATGTTTGGCCGCGTCTTAGAGGCAGCGAAGGGTACTCGAAAGGCGCCGGCGACTCAATACGCGGTGAAAAAACGAGCGTCGGTGCCGGTCGGGCCAATTCGCAAGCGGATCGGCCGCGTGCATTTGGGGCAATTGCCTTGGTAGGCGGTGGCTTCGCGGTTGCGGTAAATTCGGCAATATACGTCGCAACAGGCAAAGTGGATGCCGATGAAGGGGCGGCTTTCGCCCGCGGCGCCTTTCGGCGGCGGCGGTTCACTCGAAAGATCGAGGTTTTCGCCCGGCATGGTAAGCTGCTCCTGGTTGCTCTAAAGGCGTTCATGCAGCGTGCTTGCGCGCCGCCGTCGCCAAGGTTTCCTCTCGCGGACCGAAATTGACGAGCGACCGGATGGCATAGGGCTGCTTGCCTTGGCTCTCGTAATAGGTGCGCACGCAGACTTCGCCGAGCAGGCCCAACATTAAGAACTGCAAGCCGGCCAGTGTTGCGAACACCGTGAGCAATAAGAGCGGGTTGCCCGTCATATCGACGCCGTGCCCCAGCTTCATTGTCAGGGTGGCCACGGCAGACAGCCCGCCGGCCGTCAGACTCGCCAGGCCCAGTCCACCGAACAGCCTCATCGGGCTACTTTGGTATTGGATCATGTATTTGACCGTAAGCAAATCGAGCAGCACGCGCAGCGTGCGCGAGATGCCGTATTTCGACTTGCCGTGGCGGCGCGGGTGATGGTGGATGACCACTTCGGCACAGCGGGCGCCGCGCCAATGGGCGAGAATTGGGATGAAGCGGTGCATTTCGCCATAGAGCTGCAGCTCGTCGGCGACCTCGCGGCGCATCGCCTTCAGCGTGCAACCAAGATCGTGGACGGCAAAGCCGGTCACGCGCGCGATCAGCCCGTTGGCAATCTTCGACGGTAATTTGCGGCTCAAGAAGGCGTCTTGGCGGTCTCTGCGCCAGCCGTGTACCAGATCGCAGCCTTCGTCGAGCCGGGCCAGCAGCACCGGGATGTCTGCCGGATCGTTCTGCAAATCAGCGTCGAGGGTGACGACGACGTCTCCCGCGGCCAGGTGAATGCCAGCGCTTAGGGCCGCGGTTTGCCCAAAATTGCGGCGAAAGTGGACCACCTTCGCGGCGGCATCCGCGGCAGCCAGCCGATCGAGAGCTTCGCTGGTGCCGTCGGTCGAGCCATCGTCGACCAACAGCAACTCATACGGTTGACCGAGCGATCGAGCGGTCTGCGTCAGAGCCATATAGAGCGGCTCGACATTTTCGCGCTCGTTATAAATCGGCACAACAATCGAAATGCTCATCACCTGCCCTCACTCGGCCGCCGCGCCAGCGCGGAAGGCCGCCCAATCAACAACACCTCACCCGTGCGCAAAAATCGCCGCTGGCGAGCGACGACTTCGACCCCTTTGGGCAACGCCGGCTCCAGGCGCTCATAATCACCCGCGGTGCAAACCACCATCGCCTGGGGCGACTCGGCCAAATAACGGGCTACCTCGCCGGCGGCGTAAAACGGCTCCACGCGGTTTCGCGCATAAAACACCAGACTCGGCGGGCTGTAGTCGAAGGTCGCCAATCGCAGCGGCCCCGATTGCAATCGCCGGGCAAGCGAAACCAGCGGCGCGCTGTTTTGATGGCGGCTGACCGCGGCCGCGGCAAAGCCAAACGTCACGATGATAAATGCCAGCGAACCAAGGCCCAGCGCGGCGACGGCGCGTTGCGGCCGGCGGAATGTCCATCGGTAGCCAAACACGCCGCCGACCATCAGCGGTGCGCCCACGCATGCCACCCAGGCATCGCCCGGCAGCGCACGTCGGACAAAAACCAGCAGCCCAACGCAGATGCCCGCCCCGCAGACCGCGAAGATCGCCAGGCCGGCGCGCGGCAGCCAGCGTGAAACAAGCTGGGGACGGGCGATCCAAGTGTCGAGCCAGACAGCGGTAAGCACCGCCAGCGCCGGATAAGCCGGAAGCACGTAGCTAGGCAGCTTCGTGCCGGAGATCGAGAAAAAGCCGATCCATACGCCCGCCCAACAGGTCAGGAATAAATATGCCGCCCACGCAGGGTCTGTCTTCAACCGCCGCCGGAGCCGCCAAACGGCTGCCGGCAGCAAAATGGACCAGGGAAAGAAACCGAACAGCACCGCCGGCAGATAGTAAACGATTGGTCCGCGATGGCCTTCCATCGGGCTAAGAAATCGTCCCACATTGTGGCGGCCGAAAAAGCCCGTCAGCCAATCGCCGTCCGTACGCACGCCCACCGCGGCGTACCACGGTAGCGCGACCACCGCGACCATCATCAGCGCGGTGAAAGGTCGCAGCTTCCAGAGCCCCTGCACCCACGCCGCGGGCGAGACGACTCGACAACTCCTGACGAGCCAGTTTGCCGTCGCAGGCGAAGCGATGGCTTGCCGCACCAACAGCAGGTAGCACATCAACACCGCACCAGGCAGCACGACGGCCACCGGTCCTTTGGCGAGCACCCCGGCGGCCAAAGCCGCATACATGGCCGCGAAACTCTGCCAGGTTTTGGGCAGGTAATCGCCCAGAGCATCGGCCCCGGCCAAGGTGGGAGCGGCGCCCCACGTGGCTCGCACAAACAAGAGCATTGCCAGCGTGGTGCAAAGAATCAGCGCCGAGTCGGGCGTGGCGGCGCGTCCTGCGATAACGAACAGCAGGCTGGTGGCCAAGATCCAACCGGCCCAAAAGCCGACGCGCGGCCCGAACAAGTCGCGCCCCAACCGATAAGTCAGCAGCGTCGTGCCCACCGCCAACAGCGCCGACCAGAAGCGCGCGGCGAACTCGCTGACGCCGAACGCCTGGTACGCCGAAATCATCAGCCAATAAACCAGCGCCGGCTTGTCATAGCGGAGCTCCTGGTTGAAGGTCGGCGTGATCCAATCGCCGCGCTCGAACATCTCGCGCGCACATTCGGCATTTTTCGGTTCGTCTTCGTCCCAGAGCCGCGCGTGGCCCAGATTGACGAAAAAAACCAGCGCGGCGACGAGAACTAATAAAAGCTGGTGCTGAATTCTGGCGGCCATGACGCGAGAGTTTCGAGTAAAATCGCGAAACCGGCGCGGCAGTGTAAAGAAATGCAGCCGAAGGAGGCAACGCCACTTTGCGCGCGAACGGACTCCGTGCACGGAGTCGGTTCCCTAAGGACTCGTGGCTACATGCTGATGGGTGTGGTGGGCGATCACCTGCCGCGCACGTTCTTCGTCCCACGCCCGCACCAGCACTTTCACGGCGAATAGCCCGGCGAAGCCGCCTTGGTTTTCGGCGTCGAGGCCGCAGCGGATGCCTTCTGCCGTGAGCGCGTTTTTGACGACCTCCGCTTCCGATAGGCTCGTGGTGGAGTAGACCACCACGGGGCCGTTGGCGTCCGGCACCGTTTCCGCCAGTTCCACTCCGTCGTCCTCGGCCTCTAGTTTGAGCTTCAGATCGAGAAACCGGAGCAGATCTTTGAGGCTCACGATGCCCAACAACTTCTCGCCCGCGGTCACCAGCAAGCGGCTAACGCCCAGCCGCTGCATGCGGGCCAGCGCGTCGAGGGCGTCAGTGTCGGCGGGTATCGAAACGGCGCGCACGTCGCGGTTCATCAGCTCGCCCACGGTGTGCGCGCTCCACTCGGCGCGCGGAACCTGTTCCAGCGACTGGGTGGTAATAAAACCTTCGAGGTGGCCGTTAGAGGCCACCGGAAACGCGCGGTGATGGAAACGATAGACGTAGTCATCGACCCAATGCCCGACGTCGATCGACGGCGGCACCACCACCGGCTGGACGTTCATAAAGCGCCGCACCGGCTCGCCGCGCAGCGCTTGCCGCACCAGCACCTGCTGATAGGCGCTCTTGGCGGCGCCGTCGAGAAACATGCCGATCAGCACGTTCCACATGCCGCCGATCCAATCGTGTGCGAAGAATTCCATCAGCCCCGAAAAAATCAGCAGCCAGGCAAAGGCCCGACCGGCGTACGAGGCCCAGCGCGTCGACGCGCGCAGATTGCCCGTCGCCCCCCACAGAATCGAGCGCAGCACGCGCCCGCCGTCGAGCGGGAAGGCGGGCACAAGGTTAAACAGCAACACGATGCCATTAATCACCGCCAGATAGCCGGCGATGATGACCAGTGGATTCGGCAAACCAGCGTGGTAGCCGAGCACGGCGGCGAACCACAGCCCGATGGCCAGCGCGGCGCTGACCAGCGGCCCGGCGATGGCCATCAAGAACTCGGTGCCGGGCGACTCGGGCTCGTCCTGGAGTTCGGCCACGCCGCCGAACAAGAAGAGCGTGATGCCGCCGATGCGCATGCCACGCGCCCGCGCCACGACGGCATGGCCGAATTCGTGCAGCAGAATGCAGCCGAAAAACGCCAGGGCCGTGAAGAGGCCCATCGCCCAGTAGGCGGTGGCCGAGAGTCGCGGCGCATCGGTCGGAAAATATCTGTGCAGCATCGCCGGAAATTGTTCGGCGAAACTGAGCGTGAGCAGCAGCAGCACGATGAGCCAGCTTGCGTCGATGCTGACCGGAAAGCCAAGAATCCGGAATAACTGCCAGCGTTTGCCGAACATGGAGAACCCTCCTTCGAGAGACTCGTGGAAATGCCTGTTTGGCGTGTTGTCGCAAGTTTGATGCCCGCCAAATGCTGCGAACTATGACTCGCTGCAAGCGGCGCGAATTGCAAAAGCGAAGCACGATTTCATGGTGGGCGTTTCATGGACGGGCGGGTGAGTCGTGTGCGTTTGAGCACACCCGGGTGTGCTGTTCCGTAGCGGTCTTCTCCACGGCGCCTCGACGTTCTACGCGCAATTCGCCGCGCGGCAGCGTCGATTGCCTGGCGCGTATTTTGCGAGAACAAGCAAACGGACCCAATCCACCGGCTGCGGCGCCTTGCCGCGGCCAATACAAGGAGTATCAGCAATGGTCACTGAGACAGGGCGAAGCCAAGCGGGTTCGCCGCGTAGTGGGCGGAACGGCTCGAGAGACCGCGTGGCGCCGTCGCCCGAGCGAATCGCCCGACGTGCTTATCAGATCTGGCAAAGCCACGGCTGCCCGTGCGGCACCGCGGCGCAAGACTGGTCGCAGGCCGAAGCCGAACTAAAACCCGCGCAGTATTTTCGATCGGGCAGACTCGAGGCGCGAAGACGGCGTCGAGCGGTGAAGACTACCGAGCGTAAGCAGGCTGCGCGCACGGGGGGCGAGCGCTGCGACATCGTCGATGTGGCATCGATGGACTCGTTCCCGGCGAGTGACTCGCCGGGCTGGATTTATGGCGCGTGCCGCACTGGCTGATGGTGCGTGCCGCACTGGCTGATAGTGCGTGCCGCACTGCGCGGAAGCCGCGCTAAGGTGGTCGCGATCGGCGGCAAGCGGTGCTTTGGCATCCTTGCCGCGCCGAATCGTGCATGGTTGATCGGAGAGAGCGGATGGGGAGGGATTCGAACCCCCGTTAGACTTTCGCCTAATGCAGTTTTCAAGACTGCCGCCGGTTTCGCAGAACCCCAAGACAGCTTACCACTTACCGCAACGCCCGAAAACGTCTTGTCGGTTTGCTTGGCGCTTTTACAGCAAAAAACGCCCGACTTGGCCGCCGTCGTTCGGGCGTGGCCGAGCCTGCCCGAACCCGTCCGCCGCGGCATCCTGGCGATGATCGAGGCCAGCCAATCGAACGGCGGCTGAACCCCGGCGGGCGGAAGCCCAGGCCGCCGGCTGCAAGGTGTACCGTCCTTAGGCGCACCGTCTATGGGCGCACCAGAAACGGCGGTTTTGTCGAGCTTCATTTATCGAGGCCGCCGGGCCGAACCGCATCGCCGGGCGGTGTTTGAGGCGACGGTCCGCCCGGTTGAATTGGAATATGGCCCCGGCAAGGCCCGTGCGAGGGGTTTCTGGGGCAAATTCGCGCCAAAAGTTTCAGCGTAAGGGAAAGCCCGAACCGTGGTTGGACGCCGCGCTTTGTACAGGCCGCCATGGCGCGATAAAATCTCGGCATCGTCGGGTGGCGACCGATCGGCCGATCGTCGCCTTGACGGCCCCCGCGGCGCGTGGCGCACACCTACCCGCCACCGCCGCGGCGGGCTGACCGACGTCGACGAAAGG
>DASVHB010000683.1:0-3940 GCA_036379195.1 Pirellulales bacterium | reverse complement strand
ACCACGCTTTGCCCGTCGCGGATCGAAAACTGCCGCCGCTGGGCATCGTAACCCACCAGCTCGCCGGCGACGGGCGTTCCATCGGTGCGTTGCAGATGCGGCTGGCCGCTGGCCAGATCGGTGGGCGGCGAGCCGTTCCAGCGGCTGACGCGCAGCTTGTCGAGCCGCAGCCCGCCGTGCGCGTGGGCGATGGAAATGCCGGTCTGCACGCGGGCCGGATCGGCCGAGGTTTGCACCGAGGCCAGCGGCCGGCCATCGGCCGAAAAGACATCGACCTTTTGCGCATCCTGATCGAGAAACACTTGCAGGTGAACTCGGCCCGCGCCCGCTTCGAGCTTGAGCACGCGTGCCACGTCGACGTCGTGCCCGGTCTCGCGCACCAGCAACAGTTGGCCGTCGACGATCTCAAACGAGCAGGCCGCCAGCTCGCGGGCGCCGACCGTGGTGCCCAGCGCGATGGAAAAATCGTGCGGGCTGACCCACAGACCCCAGGAAACTTCGAACTCGATCGCCGCCTTGGCCGGCAGCGCGAAATCGCGCTCCAGCGTCGCCGATTCGCGGGTGGTAATCAGGCTGCCTTGTTCTTCCTGCCAGAGATCGGCGCCGTTGGTCCGCCACTCGCCGACGCCATTCGGCCCTTGATAGATGAGCGTCGAATTGCCGCCGCGGCGATCGAGCCTGCGCACCGCCGAGCGCCGCAGTCGCAGTTGCCCGCCATGCCGGGTTTCGACCACCAGTTCTTCCGGCCCAAGCGAAATCAAGCGGCCGTGTATCGCGTCGCCGTCGGGCAGCTCAATGCGAAAATGGCTCTCGTCCCACGCTTCGGCCGGCGGGAGCGCGAAACGGACGACATCGAGCGCCGCGACATTAAAGCTGAACGGCCCGGCGAACGCCGAGCTTTGCCAGCCCAGGCCATCGCGTTCGCCGTCGGCCAGCCTGCCCGGCAGTTGATCGCCATTGGCAAAATAGATGATGGCGTTGTCGGTGTGCGTCGCGGGCGATGGCTCCGCGGTTGCGTCACCGCGGACGGTGTCGATGCAGGCGCCGCCATAAATGAGCAGCGCGGCGGCAAGACGCGGTAGGATGGCTCTTCTTAGCCGCGAAGCGGCGTGATTCCAAAGCCCAGGGCGCAGCCCTGGGGTGGCGGTCCCGCATACGAGTCGTAAGCCCCAACGGGGCGCTATTCCCCGGCACACGCGATGCGCCGCATGCCGACTTACGCCCCGTTGGGGCTTACGACCAACCTTGCTGCGTCGTGAACCCAGGGCTGCGCCCTGGGCTATCGAATCGCGCACCTTCGGTGCTGTTGCGATTGTGGCGTCGTTGGAAATCTCCGCGCTTCGCATCATCACTTCATCGCTCATAGATCGGCAAAAACCGGTAGTTCACCGCCAACACCAACAGCGACATTGCCGTGCCGTAAGCTTGGCCCATCTGGCCGGGAAAACTGCCGTCGGGCTGCTGCGCCGAACGCAACCGCCGCAGTTGCTGGGCGTTCCACTTTTCCCACGCCGCCAGGTCGCCCTGAAACAACGCCTGCGCCTGGTAATAACATTGATACTCCGACCATTGTCCCGGCCCGTCGCCCGAGTTGTTCTTGATCAGCTCCAGCGTCGCGCGGTACTCCTTCAGGTCTTTTCGCCGGGCGACGGCATAGATGAGCGTGGCGATCGACGAGCGCGCCGCCGATCCGCCCGGCCCGCCGCCGCCAATGCCCGAGTATCCCACGCTGCCGTCGCCCGAAGTCATCTGCCGGTAATAGGTGAGCGCCCGCTCGATGCTTTCGTCGGGCACTTCGATGCCGGCGTTGCGGGCGGCCAGCAGGCCGACGAACACCGCGCCGCTGACCGAAGTGTCGGCGTCGGTGGCGTTGGGCGAATAGCGCCAGGCGCCGAAGGGATTGTTGCGTTGCGAGGCCAGCGCGCCGCGCACTGCCAGTTCGAGCGCCTGCCCGACCGTGCGGCGGTTGGGTCCGTCGTCGTCGGTCCAGAGGTTGCGGTCGTCGACCGCGCCATAGGCTTCGGCCAGACCCAGCATGGCGAAGCCGTGATGATACATATTGCCCGGCCCGATACAGCCGCTGGCGGCGTCCTGATTGGCGATGATGCTGCGCAGGGCCTTGCGCACGTTGCGGCTGTAGGGGCCAAAGTTGGGGTCTTCGCCCGAGGCCAACAGCGTCATCAGGCACAGCCCGGTGATGCCGGGACCGATTTGGCCGGCATGCTGCCCCGCGCCGGACCAATCGCCGCGGTCGCCCTGATTGGCGGCCAGCCATTCCAGGCCGCGTTCGTACATTTGCCGCACCTCGTGGGGCACCGCCGTGCCATGCCGGATTTCCGGCGGCTGGGCCAGGGCCGGCGCGGTGACCAATGCGCCGGCCAGCAGCATCGATGTGATGAGTTTCATGGCTTATCGCGCAGAAGTAATTGCCTCGGCCAAATGCATCGCTTGAACTTCACTGCGCAGTTGCTTCCACAGCAGCGCTAAGACTTTGCGATCCGCACCCGCCTGCTCCGCCATCTCATCAGACCGCAATTGCGCCAGCGCCGCAAGCAACTGAGCGCGCACGGAGACATCGTCGTCGCGATCGAGCGGAACATCGCAGAGCTGATCGGCAATCGATTCGGCGAGCTGCTCGCCTTGCGCCTCGCTGGCCGCGCCATGGTATCGGACGATTCGCACGATGGCTGCCAATTCCGCCCGTCGCTCGAACTCGCGGCGCCGCTGATGGGCGGCCGCCAACTGCTGGTGCTGTTCGGCGGTCAGCCATTGTTCGAGCCCTTTGCGATAGCGCGGCAGGTCGCCGGGCAGCGTGCCCGCCGGCAGTGAAGCGGCGACCAGGGCGGGGGCCGTGGGGTGTTTCTCATTCGCCTCACGAAATCGCGCGGTCCGATCGGTTTGCTCATTCGCGCGGCCCACGTCCGATTTGCCGGTGAGCCAAAGCCGCGTCCGCTGGTCTTCGGTCAGGTCGCAGATCTCCGCGACATCATCGAGCGACAAGTCAAACAGCACTTCGGGCGGGCGAGGCTCACTGGCCTCGCGCTGCCCCAACGCCATCGCAAACACGCGCAGCTCGCGGCAGGCGGCCAATTGCGCGGGACGCAGCACGGGCGCCAACTCCTCCTCAGGGATTTCGAACACGCCCAACGCCGCGCGCAGCATCGCGGTTTGCCAGGGCGCGCGCCGCGGATTCACCAGTGCGTGCCAGGTTCGGGCGGTGCGCCAAGGGCCCTGCCAGCGGTCTGAGACGATCGCCAGCAGCTTCTCGCGCTGGGCTTCGCTGAGCAACATCACCTGATCGAGTGCGGTCACGATGCACAGCACGGCGGCTTCTCGATCGGCGGCTGCCAACCACGCATTGTTGGCTTTTGGCTCCTTTTTCGGCTCGGCCAGCGGTACCGGCCGTGGCTCGGCGGCGTGTTTGCCCTGAAGCTGGGCGATGACGACTCTCATCACCGCTTTGCCTGTAACTTTTAATATCTTCTTATCGTCGCGCGGCGCTGCCTGCGGCTCAGCGGCGGCGCAGATATCACCGCTTGCCATCCACGCGGCGGTGACGAGTACGAGCAGCAGATGGAATGGTGCGAAATTCATTTGGGGACGGCGGCGCACAACTCTTGCCAAAAACTCGTGGCGATGGGCCTTTGCGATTCGTCGAACATCGGCGGAAGATCGCGCGGTAAGACCCGCGACAACCGCCAGATCGTTTCGAGCTGGGGGTCGTCCAGACCCACGGCGGGTCCGGCTGCGAGTTGCTTTTCGAAAAACTCAGCCAAACGCTGGTGCTGTTCGGCCGAGAGCAGCACGCGCTCGTCGAGGGCTTGCAGCACCGCCGCCATCGTCGCCCGCTGGTGCAACACCAGCCGCTCATGCCAAGCGGCCGCAAGCCGCTTGAGTTGCTCGGCTGAGAGTTTGCCGCGGAGCGCTTTTTGGTAGGCCG
>DASVHB010000682.1:0-4947 GCA_036379195.1 Pirellulales bacterium | reverse complement strand
AAACTGCCAGGAACGGCAAACCAACAGAGGTGGCCAGCATGGCCAACAGCCACGGCATGGGATCGGCGTCTCCCGGGGGCAGCCATCGCGGCGAGATGGCGATGGGCAGAGCCGCCCATGCCGCGGCGATCGTGCATAAGTGCACGGCGGCTTGCGCCCCTCGGGGCAAGCAGCGACTGAGCAGGTGGGCATAGCCGTAGCCGGCGAGCAGTGAAGCCTGAAAAAAAACGAGGCAAGTGTTCCAGACGGCGGGAGCTCCGCCAAACTTTGGCAGCAGCAGTTTTCCGGCGAGCGGCTCGACGGCAAATAGCAAAGCCGCGGCAACGAACAGCGTGATCGAGAAAAGAATCGCCATAGTACGGCGGTCAGCCCGACAACACGCGCACCAGCACCGCCAGGCCGATGACTGTCAGGCCGAGAGCCGTGCCGATCAGAATCAAGAACCAGGGCGACTCCCACAGGCTGTGTTTGCCGGAGATGTGCTTGCCGGCGACCGTTTTCCTGCTCGCAGAGGGCAATGGGGCGCCAGCGGCAAGGTTCGCCGCGCCAAGCCCGCTGCCCGACAGGCTCACCGGGACCGAATTTGCGGACGGCATCTGGGTGAGCAAGTCATCGAGCGGCCCAAAAGGATCGTCGGCAAAGGTAGGCGCGGTGCCGGCGGACAATGCCGACGCCGCCAGCGGTTCTGCATCGAGTGCGGAAGCTGAAGACGGCGCCGGATGTTTCTGAGGCGCCGTGGGAGTTGCCGTCGATCTTGCCCCGCCCTCAGGCAACGGCTTGGCCACCGGCAGGTTCGCGCGGCGCCCCGGTCCTTTGATCGAGGAACCGGCTTTCTTCGCCCCAGGGTCCTTCTGCACGGCGGAGCCTTCCAAGGCACTGGCCACGGGCGATTTCTGGGTCGCGGACGTTTCGCCATCGTTGATGGCAGGCGGTCGCCCGACGGATGAAGACGACGGCTTGCCCAGCTTCGATCCGCTCGGGGCGCGCGAACCTGTGATCGACGATCCTGGCTTTCCGATGCCGCTCGAACCGGGCGGCGCCCCGACGGGCCGTTTGATCGACGATCCGCTCTGCTTAAGGGAGGATCCCTGGCCGCCGATGCTCGAACCCGCCGCAGGCGGCCGGTCGGTAATCGACGCGCCTCGATTCACTTTGGTCGAGTCGCTACGGGCCACGATCGAAGTGTCGATCTTTGAGCCGGAAGCGGGCGTGATTGCTCGCTTCGGTTCATCCTCGAGCGGCGCCAACGTTAGCTCGTCGCTGTCGCCGGTTCGCGTGCGGCGGGCCGGCTGCTTCGCCCCCTCGCGGTATTCACTGGCCCACTGGCTCAACGTCTGGGCCACCTCGGCGGCCGATTGATATCGCCCGCCCAGCGATTTAGCCATCATCCGCCGACAGATGGCAACCAGATCGGGCGGCGCGTCGGGACGCTTTTCGGTGATCGCGGCCGGCTCTTTCGACTGATGCATGATGACACGCTGAGCCAGCGTGCCAACGGGAAACGGCGGCTGCCCGGTCAACGCGAAATAGAGCGTGCAACCGAGGCTATAAAGATCAGCCCGTGGATCGACCAGGTGACTGTCGAGCGCTTGCTCGGGAGCCAAAAAATCGACCGTGCCCAGCATCCGTTCATCGTGATCATGAGTGAGCGAGGCGTCGATCTCGTCGGAGAAGCGGGCCAGGCCCATGTCGAGAATTTTGACGGTGCCCTTCAGATCGACGAGCAAATTGGCCGGCTTCATGTCGCGGTGGATCAGGCCGGCCTGGTGTGCGTGGCCCAAACCGTCGGCCGCCTGGCGGATATAGTCGGCCGCGGTGCGGTAATCGAGCGGCCCTTCGCGCTCGACCAGCGACTTGAGGTCGGCTCCTTCGATATATTCCATCACCAGGTAATGGATGTCTCCCTCATGGTCGACGTCGAAGGCCCGCACAATATTGGGATGGTCGAGGGCGGCCACGGCCCGCGCCTCGCGGTGAAACCGTGCCAGGTACGAAGAATCGTGGACGCGCGTCTTGGGCAACACTTTGATGGCGACGCGTCGCCGCATCACCTCATGTTCGGCCAGAAACACGCTGCTCATGCCGCCCGTGCCCAGGTGGTCCAGCAGCTTGTATTTGCCCAAGAAAAACCCAGCGTGGCGGCCCTCGAGCAGTTGCCGGCTCTGCCAGTCGGTGAGCAATCCCGCCTGCTTGAGATGCGACGACACCACCAGACTGTCGCTGACGGCGGTCGCGCCCGATTGCCGTTCGAGGTTGCTCAGCGACTCGGCTAGACGCGATTTGTCCACCAGCCCACTGCGCTCGACGGTTTCGAGAAACGTGCTGACGGACAGTTGCTTCATGCGGTTCCGCGTTATGTTGAGGCCGCCGGGAGTTCAGGCCACCATGCCAGACGCGCACGCTAAGAGCTAAGAATCGTCGGCCGGCATAGGACCGACGCTGCTTTAGTCTAGCACGAACAAGCGAAAGTGTGAAGTAGCTAAGGAGTTATTGCAAGCCCCCATCCAGACTAAGGCATTGCGGTTTGGGGCACGGCAACGACTTTAGCCGGAACAGGCTGAGCCGTTGTCGGGGCGCGGCCAGTCGGGTTCGCCGTAGTCGTTCCACGGGTCAATGGGCCGCTTCGGCCGGGCGCCAATGGGTCGCTGCGGGCAGGGGCCGCCGGGCGGGTGCTCCCGGCAATCATTGGCGCCCCGCCACGCAACGACGGACCTGCAGGGCGCGCCGCCGGCATGCGCCGTGCCGCGGCCCAGTAATACCGCCGCAGACCGCCGAGCCGCTCGTTGAAGCCGTATTGACGCATGTCGCGATAGGCCGCGTCGGCGCTCCAACCGTGGTGCCGCACCTTGTAGAGGCCCACGACCGTGCCGCAGCGGTCGTGACCGTGCTTGCAGTGGACATAGACCGGGTGTAACGTCGTATCACTCAGAAGATCGACGGCGCGATCGATCGAGTTATCGCCACGCGGAAAATAGCGAATCGGTACGTGGACATGCCGAATCCCGCGGGCGGAGAGCGCTTGACCTTCGCGCGCGATCGCATTGCGATCGAACCGCCTCAGATTGAGCACGGTTTTGATGCCCATCTGTTTGAGACGATCGAAATCTGCCGCAGTTTCTGGGGTCGAACCACGATACACGCCCGTCGTGACGGAATACAAATTCATGGCCCGTGCCGACGAGGCAAACCATCCTAAAACCCCCAGGGCCAGCATGACCCGGTAGGCGAGATGAACGTTCATTCGGAAGACGCCCCCTGCGAGAAGAGAAGTTTGCGGTCACCGCAATGTATCAACTGTATCGGTTGCCGGCGGGCGGGGCAAGAATGATGAAACTGCTGTTCGCGATTCCGCATTACTTTCACCCCGCCGAGGGCGGCCAATACAGCTCGACGCGGCACGAAGCCGAAGCCCGCACGCAGGCATTTTCGGCCTGTCTGGCCGGCCTGCGCCAGGTGTTCGGCGCCGAGCAGCGGATGCTCGACATGCGGCGGAGGCTCGCCCCGCGCGCGAATAAGCGACTGGCTCACGAAATCGACGTCGCGGTCTGCACCGATGGCGCCCATCATCTGCTCGATCGACTCCCTGAGTCGCTGCGATATTTTGAGCTGCACCAGAGCTCGACCGACCCGCGACTGCTGGGGTTCGCATGCCATGCGTTGCTGCGCGATGCGCTCGGAAGGTATGATTACTATTGCTATCTCGAAGACGACCTCGTCTTGCACGACGCCTGGTTTTTTCAAAAGCTGGCCTGGTTTTCGCGTTGCCGGGGTAACGATTTTCTCTTGCAGCCCAACCGCTACGAGCAACCGCGCGGCGCCGCGCAACCCAAGATCTATGTCGACGGCGACCTGCGTCTGCAACTCACGGCGCCGTTTCGCAGGCCGGGCGAAGCGCCGGATATCGAAGCATCGTGGCTCGACATGCCGGTGCGTTTTGAAGCCGCGGCCAATCCGCACGCCGGCAGCTTCTTTCTCAACGGCGAGCAGATGAAGCATTGGGCCGGCGCGCCGCACTTTCTTGACCACGACGTGCAATTCATCGGACCGCTGGAGAGCGCCGCCACGTTGGGCATTCTCAAGACATTCCAGGTTTACAAGCCGGCCCGCGAAAACGCCGCCTTCTTGGAAATCGAGCACGCGGTGCCCGGTTTTGGCCACGTGGCAGGGCAGGTTTTTCCGTTCGCGCCGTAAAAAACGGTGCGCTTGCTTGAGGTTTTCCGTGCAAGCGCCCTATACTTTCCGAAATGGGGGTGTGGAAGGTCGGCTTCGCGCGGACCTGGCGGAAGGATCAACCGAGGAGTACTCGCAATGGCGACGGCAGTCATGAGTTGCGGCGTGGAACAAATTGGTGAAACGGCCGGTCTCGTTTGGCACTTGCTCTCAGAGAAAGGCCCGCTCAGCATGGCGAGAATCGTGAAAGACACGGGCTGTTCACGCGACCTGATCATGCTGGCGCTGGGATGGTTGGCCAGGGAAGACAAGATCGCCATCGACGCCGAATCGCGCGGGCGCACGATCTCGCTTCGCTGAGCTTGCGTCACTCCGCTGGATTCGATTTGAGCCCCAGCGTCTGATCGGTTTTGACAGACACGACCGCTCGTTCTCGCGTTCGGGCTCTGTCGGGAACGGACTCCGTGCCGCTGGCGCGAACTGCCAATTGACGTCGTCCCTACCCTGCGATGCGTTCTGCGAGGGCGGGGCGACGTCGCGCCGCCCTCATGGAACGGCTGGTGGCTGGGGCAGAGGCCTGCCGATGCCCCGGAATCGAATCAGCCAGGGCATCGCTAAGGCTCTGCCACGGGTGCGATTGCCGAGTTTGTTCGTTAAAAACGAACAGAGGCAGCAAACGATTGCCGCCTGGCTGGCTGCGGCTAGAATCAGATCCATGTCAACCGGCCCCTTCTTTACGACGCGACGCGAGTTTCTGCAGTGGGGCGGCTGCGGGCT